>DAIUCB010000151.1:0-7119 GCA_036846385.1 Bacillota bacterium
GAGTTAAAGGCAGTTGAAGGAATATGCAGTAATTGCTCTGTTTTATTCATTGCAACATATCCTTGAATGCTTGCGGGGCCGAAGCTGTTCACCAGTCTTTGCAGTATTATAAAACCAAAGGCAATAATAGAGGACTGCAAAATTATAGGAATTGCTAAATTTAAAATAACCTTAAGCTTAGCAATATCAAATACCCACTCGTTACGCTTGAAACGAAATTGTGGCAGTAGCTTATGCATGTAAATTACGCTGGCTGCAGCAGAACCGGCTTGGGATATTATTGTTGCAATAGCAGCACCCTTTACTCCCCATTTAAAAACTACTACGAACAATAAATCCAGAGCTACATTCAGTATTGCCGCTACAAGCAAAAATATCAAGGATCCCTTGGAGTTTCCGTGTGCCCTTAAAATACCATATACTACATTATATATCATTTGAAATATAATTCCCGAGCCGTATATTACAAAATAGCTGTAGCTGTCTGCATACATCTCAGGAGGTGTATTTAAAAATCCTACTAATATTGACCGTGCAAATATAAAGCAAAGAGCAGAAACCAGCAGACTTAAGCCTATTGAAAATATTATTACGGTAGAAGCTGCAGCTATTATATCCTTTTCTCTTTTTGCCCCGAAATACTGAGAGATAGCTATACTTGTACCTGTTCCTATACCTGTGACGATATTTAATAATAACCAGGTTGTGGAGCCTGTTACACCGATTGCTCCCAATGCATCAGGTCCTACAAAATTACCTACAACTATACTGTCAGCCAGATTATAGCATATTTGCAACAGACCGGAGCCCATAATAGGCAAAGCGAATAATAAGATTACTTTCCACTCTGTTCCTTTTGTTAAATCCTTTTTCATTTATCCTCCTAGTACATAAAAAATAAATACTCATTTAAGTATTTATTTTTTTGAATAACAACATTTTTATTTTATTCAAAAAAGCTATATAGCTTTTCCATTTGTTCATATGTCAGCATTCCTACATAGCCGCCAACTATTTCTCCTTTTTTATTAACAGCAAGGGTTGAGGGGAAGGAACGCAATCCATAGGTGTTTGCTACTTTACTGTCTGTATCGAGCAGAACAGTTAAATTTAATTTATTTTCTTCAACGAATTTTTGCACAACATCCTTAGCTTCTCCTACATTGACAGCCAGAATTATAAGGTCTTCGTCCTTGTAAGCATCCTGAAGCTTTTGAAGGTCAGGCATTTCTACAACACAAAAGCCGCACCAGGTAGCCCAAAAATTAACTATTACATTTTTGCCCTTTAGCTCACTCAGCTTTATTTTAGTACCGTCAAGAGATTCTAATTCGAAGTCAACAGCCATTTTATTTTTTTCCTTTTCAGCAGCATCGGCTTCTTTATTGATGTTTTCCTTAACCTGTGAATCTGTTGCTTTATCAGTATTACTATCCTTATTTTCAGCTTTGCTCCTGCAACCTGATGCAACTAAAATCAGTAATAAAAGTAATATTAAAATTTTTTTCATGCTTGCTCTTCTCCTTTATAATATAGTCGATAATACTCAAGTAATGCAAATTTTATGTAATTAGCTTTTAGTTAATAGTTCAATACCTTTATTAACAGTTTTAGTCTTGAACGATTTAATATATGTTTTCTTTAAAATTTTATAGGCTGTATCCATACTTTCTTTGTCAGGGAATAAACCGTAAATTGCAGATCCGCTTCCTGTCATCATTGCTGCGACCGCATTGTTCATATTCATTACATCCTTAATTGTATTTATTTCAGGATGGATTTTCTCAACTACACTTTCCAGGGTATTTGCGATAGAAGAAGCAACATCAGTAAAGCTGCGATTCTCAATGAAAGCTATTATATTATTTTCTGTATATAAATTGTATTTATCTTTAGACAGCTCGCTGTATACAAAAGCTGTTGACATATTAAAGTCAGGTTTAATCACAAGTATATTATCCCATATAAAATCCTTAAGCTTTGTAAGCTTTTCACCTATACCTTCAGCCAAATATGTGCCTCCCGTCAAGCAAAACGGTACATCAGCGCCAATCTTTAGACCTATCGACTGTATTTCCTCCTTTGTTAAAGTTAAATTCCACAGTCTGTTCAGACCTACCAATACAGCGGCACTGTTTCCGCTTCCGCCGGCAAGCCCGGCTTCTGAAGGTATCAATTTGTTTATTGTTATCTTTACTCCTGTGTTTATTTTATAGATGTCTTTAATTAATTCAGCAGCCTTAAAACAGGTATTTTTGTTATCTGTAGGTATATTTTTGTCGCTGCATTCAATAATTATTTTGTTTTCAGAAATTTCGTCAATATAAATTTCATCATGTAAATCTATTGACTGCATGATTGTTTTAATTAAGTGATATCCGCTTGGAAGCTTGCCCTTAATGTCTAAAAATAAATTAATCTTGCCGTAGGAATAAAGTTTCATTATCTTATTTCCTTTATGAATTAATATGCTTATACTTCTTAAGCTAACATTATATTATAAAAAAACATAAAGAACAATGGAAAAATTATTTAAAAAAAATATAAATTAATGTTTAAAGTTTTTTTTTAGGGGTATATTATAGGTACAACATAAGTCTTACTAATTCTATATAAGTTCATCATTATTTAATTTTAAATATGAATATATAATTATAAGATGTGAAAGAGTTTGGAAAGAACCTGATACCAAAAAGAAAATAATAGTTATATGAAATTAATATTCATAGAAGAATTATAAATGATGAAGTATAAGTAAATTAAGTAAGTGAGTAATAAGAATTTAGTAGGATGAATGTTTTATAATATAGGCTTACGGAAGAGGTGAGTCCCCCAAAAACAGAATTAGAAATACAAAATGAATAGCACCCGATTTTCCATAATAGGTAGGAAAATCGGGTGCTATTCATTATTATATATAATTTCTTTCATTTTCACCAATAGTTAGAATAAGTCCTTCTTTGCAAGGATAAATCCTGCTATACATGCAGTTACCAATGACATGCCAAGAACTATCCAAAAGCCGTAGGGTGAATTTGAAAATGGCATATTCAATACATTCATCCCATAAAAGCTGGAAAACATCGTAGGTATTGCCATTAGAATAGTAATAGATGTTAACAGCTTCATAACAATGTTGAGATTGTTTGAAATGACTGAAGCAAATGCATCCATCATTCCGCTTAAAATGCCGCTGTATATATTTGCCATCTCAATAGCCTGTTTATTTTCAATAATTACATCATCCAGCAAATCTTCATCATCTGCATATTTTTTAATCACATCAATTTTTAATATTTTATCAAGTACTATTTGATTTGCCTTCAGGGCAGTTGTAATATAAACCAATGATTTTTCCAAGTCAAGGAGTTGAATTAATTCCTTGTTTTTCATAGATTTGTGAAGCTGTTTTTCAACATAATTGCTCATCCTGTCTATTTGTCTGAGATATAACAGGTATCTTTGTGCATTTTTATATAATAATTGATAAACGAATCTGTATTTTTTAAATGTTGAAAATGATCTTACACTATTTTTTTCAAACTGATCTAACACAATAGAATTTTTTAAGCAAACTGTAATTATATTGTTTTTAGTTAAAATAATTCCCAGCGGGAGAGTTTCATATATAATATGATCATCTGTTTTTTCAACATATGGGGTATCTACCAGTATTAATACCTGTTCATTTTCTACCTCTAAGCGGGCGCTTTCCTCTTCGTCAAGTGCTGCTCTTAAAAAATCTCTGTCTACGCCGAGTTCACCTTCGATAAAATCTATTTCCTCAGGAGTCGGATCTACAAGGTTTATCCATGCATCATCCTCTATTTCCTCCAGCGTGAAAAGAGTATCGCCAATAGTTTTGAATATATCAAGCATTGTTCACCTCAATTTAATAATAGATTTTCTCTTTTACCAAATTGAATTCAAAAAATGAAATGGTAATAGAGAAGTATTTAGTTTTTTTAAGCTATAAATATTTTTGACCGTAGGGACCTCATCCATTGCCATCCACATCCTTTCATTTGAGCAATATAAATATAATACCTTAACTTAATAATAATAGACCATTTTATTTAATATTGCAAGATATTTTATCTTGAAAACCAAGTTAATTAATGGCTGTTTTCCAATAGTATTTTATATATGCCGCTATTAGAAATAATTTCCTTATTTACAAATGCAGAAAAATTATGTATTCTGATAATAAAAGATGAAATTTAAATTTATTCTGAAAATAGCTAAGGAGACATTTGTTATGGAAAAGGAAATTACCGAATATATTGATAACACTGAAGCAAAGCTTTCTATTGATAAATTGGTTAAGAGCTTTTTTTGCCTATTTACGGTAGAAGAAGGAACAAAGGCAGATTTAAGTGCTATATACCAATTATTTATACCGGAAGGACTAATCATTAAATGCAGCAACATTAATCCCGAAATTTACAATCTGAAACAATTTATCGAGCCAAGAGAAAAAATGTTTGATACAGGATTATTAAAGAATTTCGTTGAGGAAGAATTATTTGAAAAAACCGAAATATTCGGAAATATAGCGCATCGTATAAGTATTTATCAAAAATCCGGTTTGATGAATGGCAAGGAATTTATAAATAAAGGCATTAAAACAATGCAATTTATCAAAACTCCATCGGACTGGAAAATCAGCTCAGTTGCATGGGATGATGAACGAGAGGGCTTTAAAATATAATTATTTAAAACCACCATTACGATTACCTTATTATTATAGCAATTTTAGTTAAATGGGATAATTTTTGTGATTTAGGTAAGAATATTAACAATTGATTATTATTTTTCTAATTTGCACCATAATATGAATAGAAGGTGGTTTTGTGACTACTAAGTCAGTTATTAGCGTTAAGGCAGCCGTTGAAGACATCATTGGTCAAAGGATTAAATTTAAGGTAAAGAAGGGTAAGAGCAGGTCTCAGTTGAAGGAAGGTATAATAGCAGATACATATCCTTCGATTTTTACGGTTCACGTAGAAAATAAGGGGTTAAAAAGAGTGTTGTCTTTTAATTACATTGACTTATTAACTAATTATGTTGAAATATTCTTGTGTGATGAAAAAGAAACGAGAATTATGTAAATAAATCCTTTTCAGAATAAAATAAACTGTTGTTTTTATAAAACAACAGTTTATTTTATTCTGAAATTTTGATATACTACATGGGTTAAATAATATTAAGGAGCTGAAAAGTGAAAAGCTATTTAAAGATTGCAGCATTTATTCTGTTTGTTATGGTTGTGGGTTATTTGTATGCAAGAATTATTGAGCCAAATTTGCTAAATATAAATTATGAAAATATAACTACAAATTTAATCAGTAAAAAATGTGATAAAATTAAAATCCTCCAATTTTCAGATACTCATTTATCGGATTATTTCAGTATTGAGGATTTAAAAAGGGTCGTTGATAAAATAAATGGTGAAAATCCTGATATAGTTATATTTACCGGTGATTTAATAGATCATTACAATAATTATAATTATAAAGGTGATATAGATCATATATGGGAAACACTAAAACAAATAAAAGCGCCTCTCGGCAAGTATGCCGTATACGGAAACCACGATTACGGCGGAGGCGGCGAGGCAATTTATCGTAAAATAATGGATAAAAGCGGATTTACAACCTTAGTAAACAGCAATATAATGCTGAAGGAATATAATTTAAACATAATCGGTATGGATGATTCTATTTTCGGCAAAATAGATAAGGATAAATTAATAAGCTGCATTGACAATAATTTCTATAATGTAGTTATTAGTCATGAGCCCGATATAATAGATTTTCTTCTTGAATACAATATTGATTTGTTTTTATCCGGTCACAGCCATGGCGGACAGGTAAATATACCGATTATCAGTAAAAATATACTTCCGCCTTTAGGAGAAAAATATGTCAGAGGATTATATAAATTTGAAAATGCCAGAAATACTGTTTTATATGTAAATGTAGGTATCGGCACGTCTCAGGTTCCCTTTAGATTTATGGCTGTTCCTGAAATGGCGATATTTACATTAAGATACAAATAAAAAGTATCCAAAGTAATTATAAGGATGATAAAAATAAAAGGGCATGCATAAATGAATATTATATGTAGCCCTTTATATTATAATTTAACTGTTTTTAAAGCCTTCCTCAAAGGCCTTAAGGTTTAATTCAATAGCTTTTTCCGGTACAGACTCGGATATGATTTTTTTCCAGTCAATATCGTCAAGGTTAAGCATTTTAACTAAGCTGCCCAGCAGAACTATATTCATAACCCTTGGATTTCCGATTTTTTTTGCTATTATGTCAGCATCGATAAAATATACCTTATCAACTGCATCAGCATAGACCTCTTCAAGCTTTTCAGGATATTCTGACATTCCTATTGTTACTGTTACAGGCTTTATTTCGTGATTATTTATCACCAGAATTCCATCCTTTTTCAGATATTCAAGAAATCTCAGCGACTCTGATTTTTCAAAGGCTACAATAATATCAGCTGTTCCTTTTTCTATAACAGGTGAATAAACCTTTTCGCCGTATCTGATTTGAGTGGTTACAGTTCCGCCTCTTTGGCTCATACCGTGTATTTCTGCCATTTTAACATCATATCCGTATTCTACAAAGCCCTTGGAAAGTATTTTAGAGGTTAATATAGTACCTTGTCCGCCGACACCTACCAGCATTATATTTTTTACCATATTACTCACCCACCCTTTCTATTGCTCCGAATGGACATATTTGAAGACAAACACTGCATCCGTTACATTGATTTTGATCAATAGATACCTTCTCACCAAGCTGCAGTGCAGGGCAGCCCGATCTTAAGCACATCTTGCACCTTCTGCATTTTTCCTTATCAACCTGACATTTCATTTTAGACCTCGCTTTTACTATAGGCTTTAACAACGCACACTCTCTTTTTGTTATTATTACAAAGGGCTCTGCAGCCTCATAGCCCTGCTTTATAGCCTCTTTGGTTTTTGTCAGATCATAAGGATCAACAACAACAAGATTTTCCTTTTTTATCACGCATGCATAGCACAAGCCTTGAATATCTATTATCGGAGCAATTTGCCCCATTCCATTTTTCCCTGTGCCG
>DAIUCB010000152.1:0-7119 GCA_036846385.1 Bacillota bacterium
GTCAAAGAAATTGGGTAAATCATAATCGTTGCGGTTGACCTACCGCCATTCTTTCTTCAAGTTAGGTTAATTCTGTTGGTAGGTAGCGCAGTCTCATTCACCAATTTATTTGCTCCTTACGTCGCATAAATTGGGAATTCGTTGCGGTTGACCTACCGCCATTCTTTCTTCGCTATCGCTCGAAACAATGGGGTTAGGGCATACAAAAATTGAGGACTTTCGCCCTCAATTAATATGTTCTTAATTCTTTAACTTTAGTTGCTTTACCAGTTCTTTCTCTTAAGTAGAACAATCTAGCACGTCTTACTTTACCAGCTCTTACAACCTCGATTTTTTCGATTTTTGGAGAGTGAATAGGGAATGTTCTTTCAACTCCTACACCGTAAGAAATTTTTCTTACCGTAAAGGTTGCTCTGTTGCTTCCGCCTTGTTTTTTTATAACTACACCTTCAAATATCTGAATTCTTTCTCTGTTTCCTTCTTTTATTCTAACGTGTACTTTAATTGTATCACCAACATTAAATGGTGTAAGCTCACTCTTTACCTGTTCTAATTCTATTGATTTTATTAAGTCCATTTGTATACCTCCCTTCGCCTAAGCGTTCTTATACAACAATGTACAGAGGACCGCCGTATACTCTAATGCATTATAGCATATTGTTTTTATACTGACAACAATTATTTAAACTTTTTTGCTAATTTGTTGTATTCTTCAATTGTTTTTTCATTTTTAACCATATCGGGACGTCTTTTTAGTGTTAATTCTATCGACTTGTAACGACGCCATTCCTCAATGTTTTTATGGTGTCCGCTCAACAATATTTCCGGAACATCCATTCCCATATAGCTTTCAGGTCTGGTGTATTGAGGATATTCCAGCAAATCCTTGCTGTGAGATTCATCAACCGAGGATTCATCAGAACCCAACACTCCCGGGATAAGTCTGCCGATTGCATCTACAATCATAAGAGCCGGAAGCTCTCCGCTTGTAAGGACATAATCACCCATAGATATTTCTTCATCAACATATTTATCGATAATTCTTTGATCTATGCCCTCATAATGTCCTGCAATAAGCACTATATGTTCCTTGCTTGAAAGCTCTGCGGCTTTTTTCTGTGTAAATAAATTACCTTTTGGTGATAAATAAATAATATATGAATTATCTTTTTTTATAGCATCCAAAGCTTTAAACATTGGTTCAGGTTTTAAAAGCATACCCGGACCGCCGCCGTAGGGATAATCATCAACTTTTTTGTGCTTATCCTTTGAAAAATCTCTGAGATTAATATAATTCAATTGAAACAGATTATTATCAATTGCCCTGTTTATAATTCCATTTCCGGTATAAACTTGAACAAGCTCAGGAAATAAAGTAATAATATCAAATTTCATTCCAAAAGACCCTCAATTACATTAATAATAATCTTTTTATTTTTTATATTTACATCTTTGACTACGTCTTTGACTGCAGGTATTAAATAGGTTTTATTATTGTTTTTAATCTCATAAACATCATTGGCGCCGGTTTGATATATTGATGTAACTTTGCCTAAATAAACGTCTTCAGCAGAGTATACCTCCATACCTTCAAGCTCAAATATATAATATGTGTCCTCAGGAAGAACTCTCAGTTGGTCCTCCAAAATGGATATATATGTGTCTCTGAAAGCTTCGGCGGTATTCATATCCTCTATACCCTCGAGGCTTAAGCAGACGGTACCCTTTCTTGACCATACATCCTTAATTCTTCTTTTTATATTATCCTTTTCGGTATAAATATAATCAAGCTCATAGAATCTTTCCAAATCATCAGTCAAGGGTACACATTTTACATAGCCCTTTACACCATGTGTATTTACAATTTTTCCAACCTTAATATAATCCTTCATTTTAACCTCTGTCATGCAAATATACAGGGATTAGCATACTAATCCCCTAATTTAAGGCATTTTATTGAATAATTTCAACAATTACTCTTTTGTTATCTTTAGTAGCGGCAGCCTTGACTACTGTTCTGATAGCCTTCGCTATTCTGCCTTGCTTACCTATTACCTTACCCATATCATCAGGAGCAACTTTCAATTCTATTATAAGTGATTGACTACCTTCAACTTCAGTAACTGTTACAAGTTCCGGATTATCAACTAGTGATTTTGCTATATATTCTACTAATTCACCCATTATTATCACCTCTTATTTATTTTCATCTCTTTTTTCATAAATACCGTTAGTCTTGAACAGCATACCAACTGTTTCAGTAGGCTTTGCTCCGTTATTTAACCATTTTATAGCACTTTCATCATTGATTTTAACAACCTTTGGTTCTACTACAGGATTGTAATATCCGATTTCTTCTATAAAACGTCCGTCTCTCGGAGAACGGGAATCAGCTACAACTATTCTGTAAAAAGGTTTCTTTTTAGAACCCATTCTTTTTAATCTTATTTTTACTGACATTATTGTCACCTCCTTATATTGTTGATTAATATATATGATAAAGGAAAATCCTAAATCTGCTGATTTACTGCCTGATACAACTACAGAACTCATCGTTTTGAATTATCTGCAATTTCTTTCTATATAGTTTTTAGAACGGCAACCTAAATTTACCTAAACCGCCTGAGCCGCCTTTTTTCTTGCCCATTTTTTCCATCGAGCTGAATTTTTTCATCATTTTTTTCATGTCGTCATATTGCTTTAAAAGCTGATTTACCTTTTGTACCGAGGTACCGCTGCCGGCTGCGATTCTTTTTCTTCTGCTGCCGTTTATCAATGAAGGATACAACCTTTCCTTTTTAGTCATTGATTGAATAATTGCTTCGGTATGCTTCAATTCCTTTTCATCAACCTTTAAGCCTTTAAGCTTCTTATTGCCGCCTAAGCCGGGAATCATTTCCAGGAGCTCATCCAGCGGTCCGAGATTCTTCATTTGCTGAAGCTGTGATAAAAAGTCTTCAAGATTAAAATCCTGAGTTTTCAGCTTTTTCTGAAGCTCCATTGCCTGCTTTTCGTCGAATGCATCCTGTGCTTTTTCAATAATTGATAAAACATCGCCCATGCCAAGGATTCTTGATGCCATTCTGTCCGGATAAAAGGGCTCAAGCTGATCGAGCTTTTCACCGGTAGAAAGGAACTTAATAGGCTTATCGACTACATTTCTGATTGAAAGTGCAGCTCCGCCTCTGGCATCACCATCTATTTTAGTCAGTATTACACCTGTTATTTCTAAGTATTTATTAAAGGTTTCAGCAACCTTAACAGCATCCTGTCCTGTCATTGCATCCAGGAGCAGCAAAATTTCAGTCGGCTTGACAGTATTTTTAATCTGAACAAGCTCATCCATGAGCTCCTCGTCAATGTGGAGACGTCCTGCAGTATCTATTATAACTATATCATTTCCATGCTTCAAAGCATGCTTCATGGCTTCCTTGGCTATTGTAACAGGGCTGGTTTTATCGCCCATGCTAAATACCGGAACCTCAATGCTTGCTCCTAAAACCTCCAGCTGCTTAATAGCTGCGGGCCTGTAGATATCACAGGCTACTAAAAGAGGTCTTTTCCCTTCCTTTTTCAGCTTTTTAGCCAGCTTTCCCGTAGCGGTTGTTTTACCGGCCCCCTGCAGTCCGCACATCATAAAGTAGGTTATGTCATTAGGATTATATTTAAGCTTGCTTTCAGCCTCTCCCATAATTTTCATGAGCTCCTCATGAACTATTTTCACTACCTGCTGACCGGGAGTAAGGCTTTCCATTACCTCATGACCGATTGATCGCTCTTTTACATTGTTGATAAATAATTTTACTACCTTATAGTTAACGTCGGCTTCCAGCAAGGACATTTTGACTTCCTTCATTGCCAAATCAATATCCTTCTCCGTGAGCTTTCCTTTACCCTTTAGCTTTTTTAATGTATTTTGAAGTTTTTCAGACAAATTTTCAAACATTTTGAATGCCTACCCTTCATTTATTATTTTACCGGCTTCCCTTTGAATTTCATTTATTATATTTCTGTATTTTTCATCTTTTATACCGGATGTCAGGTTTATAATATTTTCTGCTGCCTTTGAATATTTATCATATTTATAATGCAGTTTTATTTTTTCTTCAAATTCCGTCAAGCTTTTTTCCGCTCTTTTCAATGCATCATGAACTCCCTGCCTGCTGATGCTCATTTCCTCGGCTATTTCCGACAAGCTGTAATCCTGATTATAATATAAATCAATGATACTGGACTGATTGTCTTTTAATAAATTACCATAATAATCATAAAGAATACTATAAATAAAATTTTTCTCGGACAAATTATCACCTACTGTAAAGTATATTGCTTGACAGTGAATTGTACCGCATAATCAGTGATTTGTCAATATATTTTTTTATCTGATTTTTAATCATTTTTAATCATAAAACAACATCAGGATGTATATTAACAATAAAGCAGTCGAAACAGTTATTTTTGTAAAACTTGCTGATTTCAACAATAAACCCGGTCTGATAATCAATTTAATTATCAGACCGGGTTTTCAGCGAAACTTAATCACTGTATAATACTATTCAAATATTGCATTTACAAAATCTTCTGCATTAAAGGTCTGCAGATCGTCTATACGTTCACCTACTCCGATAAATTTTATCGGTATATTTAATTCGTTTACAATCGGAAAGGCTATTCCTCCCTTAGCGGTACCGTCCAGCTTTGTAAGAATTAAGCCGTTAATGCTGCATGTTTCTGAAAATAATTTTGCTTGAATAATTCCGTTTTGACCTGTTGTAGCATCTATAACCAAATATACATCTATTTTTGCTTCAGAAAATTCTTTATCTAATATTTTAAAGATTTTACTTAATTCATTCATCAGATTTTTTTTGTTATGAAGTCTTCCTGCAGTGTCACAAAGCAATATATCAGTTTTGCGAGCCTTTGCAGCCTTTATTGCATCATAGATAACCGAGCCCGGATCTGAGCCTTGCTCTGATGCTATAATTTCCACCTCAGCCCTGTTACACCATTCCTTGAGCTGCTCTACAGCCGCTGCTCTGAAGGTATCAGCTGCAGCTACAATTACACTTTTACCGGAGCTCTTAAGTCTGTTGGCTATTTTACCTATTGATGTGGTTTTTCCTACTCCGTTGACACCTACTATTAAAATTACCCTCTGCTGATTTGATTCCTCTTCCTTTTCTGAATGCTCCTCCAGCATAGTAATAAGATATTTTTTTATAATATTTTTGATTTCAGAGGTATCCTCGATTTTATTCTTTTTTACTTCCGCCTTAATATATTCGATTATATCAAGAGTAGTATCTACACCCATATCCGAGGTTATGAGGATTTCCTCCAGCTCCTCCAGAAAATCATCATCTATTTTTTTGTGTGAAAAAACTATACTTTCAATTTGATTTGTCAAGTTTTTCTTTGTTTTAAGCAAGCCTTCCTTAAGCTTGGCGAAGAATCCTTTTTTTTCTGTATTCATTTGTTCCTCCATAATTTGTTTAGCTACTGTTAATGAAACGGAGACTGTCACATTTCATCAAGCCTCTATTTCCGAGAGCTTAAGAGATACCAGCTTTGTTACTCCCTTTTCTTCCATTGTGGCACCGTATAGGGTATCTGCATATTCCATAGTGCCTTTTCTGTGCGTTATCACAAGAAATTGAGTTTCATTGGAAAATTCCTTCAGATATTCTGAGAATCTGTATATATTTGCATCATCAAGGGCAGCTTCTATTTCATCCAATATACAAAATGGTGTCGGTTTCGTTTTTAATATTGCAAATAAAAGTGCTATAGCTGTCATTGATTTTTCTCCTCCTGATAATAATGATATTTTACTCAGCTTCTTGCCGGGAGGCTGGACGGCTATTTCTATATTGCTGTTTAATGCATCTGTTTCATCCTCTAAATAAACATCCCCTTTGCCTCCGTTAAACAGCTTTTGAAATACCTCATTAAATTTTACTCTTATACTTCCAAATTCCTCAAGAAATTTATCCTTCATTTTCAGTTCCAGCTCTTTGATTACATCTAGAAGCTGTGTCTTTGCATCAGTTAAATCCTTTTTCTGAGCAGTAAGAAAATCATATCTTTCTTTAACCTCACGATATTCCTCTATTGAGTCAATATTTATATTTCCAAGCTCCTTTATAGCTTTTTTATATGAATTGACATCATTAAGCATTTTTGTATAGCTTACACTGTCATCCTTAAAGACTAATGCCATTGCATAATTCATTTCATATTCTTCCCAAAGCTTTGTTGAAATATCTTCAACTCTGGATTTTTCTCTCTCAATTTTTAAATTCATGCTGTTTTCATCATCCAAAATTTCAGTAATAGCTTTATTCGTTTCATTAATTTTATTCTGAAATTCATATATTTGATTTTGCAAGGATGTTAATTCTGCTTTCGTTTCATTCTGTTTTTCGTTTATAGCCGTCAATTCAGCTCCTGCTGCTTCGGATATTGTATTATATTCTTCGATTAGCATAGAAGCTTGACTGATTTCTGCCTCAATATTTTTTAAATTTTCCTCTTTTATTTTTATAGCACCGAGATTTCTGTTTATTTCATCAGTTAAATTGTTTATTTTTTCTTCTGTAACCTTAATGTCCTGCTTTAACAATGAAACCTCATCGTGCTGCCTTAAAATTACAGCATTGAATTCTTCATATATTTCTCTGTTGCTTTCATTTTGATTTGTTATTTCCTCTATGCTGTTTTCACATTTTTCTATAATCAACCTTAGGTCCAGGATTTTATTTTCTATGCTGTTAATTTCATCCTTATGCTTGCTGCATACTTCAACCATGTATTGTTTTTCTTGATTATATTTTTTTATGATATTAACCGATCTGACTATTTGTTCATTCAGCATATTTATTTTTGATTCAGTCATACTGAATAAATTGTTTTTCTCATTGATTTCATTTTTCACAGCTTCAATATTTGTGTTTAAAACCGAAATATTTTTTATTATATTATTTAATTCATTGTTTTTTTGCTGTATTGAAATTGCATATTCTTCATTTAATTTTTTGCATTCCTCAATTTCTCTTTTTCTTCCCAGTATATTTTGATTAGCAGCAATATGCCCTCCTGTTACAGAGCCGCCCGAAT
>DAIUCB010000153.1:0-7114 GCA_036846385.1 Bacillota bacterium
ATAATTTAATTGCGTCTGCAGCATTTGATACTGATGATAATGCTGATATATATTATTTTGATGTAAATACGAACGGTAATATTGACATTAATGTAACACTGGGGAGCGGATTATCAGCAAACTGGCTGCTTTATAAAGCTCCGGATCTCACAAATTATGTTTCATATCCTACCTCAACTGCAGGCGATGTTTTAACAGGGTCATACAATGCATCAGCGGGTAAATATTATCTTTATGTTTATAAGATTTCAGGAACCGGAACATACAGCATAAAGATTAATGGACCTCTTAAATAAAATATATGGTTTATAAAACTATAATTTAAATTATCTTTATGTAAGCAGTTAACGACTTCGAGCTATAGGTTGTTAACTGCTTGCATTTTATTTAGTAACCGGTTTTAAATCAGTAGAATCTTTCCTAACAATCATGTAAAATAAATTATCAATAAAAAGCGTATATAATAAACAATAATCTCATTTAACTTCTCAAATTGTATAATATCGTAATAAATTTAATTTTTGAATAAATAACAAATTATTTCTTCTTAACATAACATTTACTTAATATTTACTTGCTGAATTAAAGATAAAATGATTGACAAAGGAAATAAAATTATATATAATATATGAAAGAACAAATGTTCTGAGGAGGAGTCGTCGAGATGGAAAAAGATAAGGCCCTTGAGCTGGCAATTGCTCAAATAGAAAAGCAGTTTGGAAAAGGTTCTATTATGAAGCTCGGAGAAAATGCTAAAATGAATATAGAATCTATTCCGACAGGTTCACTGCCGCTTGATATTGCAACAGGTATCGGCGGGGTACCTAAAGGAAGAATTATAGAGATATTTGGTCCTGAATCATCAGGTAAAACAACCGTTGCATTACATATTATCGCAGAAGCTCAAAAGAGGGATGGTATAGCGGCCTTTATAGATGCAGAGCACGCATTAGATCCCGGCTATGCCAAAAAGCTTGGCGTTTCTATAGAAGATTTGATTATATCACAGCCTGACACCGGAGAGCAGGCACTTGAAATTGCTGAAGCACTCGTCAGGAGCGGTGCCATCGATGTTATAGTTGTAGACTCGGTAGCAGCATTGGTTCCAAAAGCCGAAATAGAAGGTGATATGGGTGATTCTCATGTAGGTCTTCAAGCACGACTTATGTCACAAGCATTGAGAAAGCTGGCAGGGGCTATAAGCAAATCAAATACTGTTGCTATATTTATAAATCAGCTTAGAGAAAAAGTAGGTATAATGTTCGGAAGCCCCGAAACAACCACAGGAGGAAGAGCTCTGAAATTCTATGCTTCTATGAGACTTGATGTCAGAAAAATCGAAACCTTAAAAAAAGGTGATGATGTTTATGGTAACAGAACCAGAGTAAAGGTAGTAAAAAATAAAGTTGCCCCGCCGTTTAAGCAAGCGGAATTTGATATAATTTACGGAAGAGGTATATCAAAGGAAGGCTGTATACTTGATTTGGGAGTAGAGGCAGGAATAGTAAATAAGGCAGGAGCATGGTACTCCTATGACGGAAACCGAATAGGGCAAGGCAGGGAAAATTCAAAGGAATATTTAACTACCAATCCGGAGCTTATGAATATTATTGAAGCAAAAATCAGAGAAAAATATGAGATAGGTGAGTTTGATTTAAAAACTGATGTTACAAGTGAATCTGCAACAGTTGATGAAACAGAATAAAAAAAGACATATTAAACATTTAACTGTTCAGTTTTTGGATACAATTTAAAAATTTCAAAAAAACATCTAAAGGCATAAATTCTTTAGGTGTTTTTTATATAGCGAAAGTCCGCATAACTATAATATTAACCGTGGTAAAAAAATGATTACTAGATTGTAATAAAATAAATTTACAGATAATAAATTATGTAAACAATATTACTTATATTATAATAATTTAACAATTAATAAATAAAAATAATAATCATTTTAATAAAAATTCTGCATTTATACATTACTTCTTGACATTACAGTGAAAAAATAATAAAATATAGTATGTATATTCAAGTAACAAGAAATGAAATTACTTTTTTTAATTTAGTTTAAAAAATGAACATTTTGCTAATTCATTATATACTTTGTATAAAGGGGTAAAATGTATATATTTCGCAGCTTGAAAATTTAATATAGGAGGTGCTGAATTGTTCGTTAATGTTATAGTAGGTATTATCTGTGCAATTATAGGTGTAGTAATAGGCGTTATATTACGTAAAAGTATATCTGAAAAACTTATAGGTAGTGCTGAAGAAGAAGCCAGAAAGATTATAGATGAATCGATTAAAGAAGCTGAAAATAAGAAAAAAGAAGTACTTGTTGAAGCTAAGGACGAAGCTTATAGGATGAGAAATGAATATGAGCGGGAGAACAAAGAAAGAAGAAACGAATTACTCAAATCGGAAAAAAGATTGATTAAGAAAGAAGAAATGCTTGATTCAAAAGGCTTGATGGTTGAAAAGAAAGAAGAAATGCTTCAAAAGAAATTAAAAGAAATAGAAACAAAGCAAATTAAATTATCTGCAATACATGATAAACAAACAGAAGAGCTTGAAAGAATTTCCGGATTATCTACTGAAGAAGCAAGAAATATGTTGATTAATAACATAAAAAAAGAAGCAGAGCAAGAAGCTTCGGTTGCTGTTAAAGATATAGAAAGAGAAGCAAAAGAAACTGCTGAACGTAAAGCACGTGAAATAATTACATATGCTATACAGAAATGTTCTGCAGATCATGTGGCGGAAACAACTGTATCTGTTGTAGATTTACCTAACGATGAGATGAAGGGCAGAATAATAGGTAGAGAAGGTAGAAATATAAGAGCCCTCGAACAGCTGACAGGTATAGATATAATAATAGATGACACACCAGAGGCAGTAGTAATATCTGGATTTGATCCTATTAGAAGAGAGGTTGCCAGACTTGCTCTTGAAAAATTAATATCAGACGGAAGAATCCATCCTGCAAGGATTGAAGAAATGGTAGAAAAGTCAAAGAAGGAAATAGACCAGCAAATTAAAGATGAAGGTGAACAAGCAACCTTCGATACAGGCGTACACGGACTACACCCTGAACTCATAAAATTACTAGGTAGGCTAAAGTTTAGAACAAGCTATGGTCAAAATGTATTAAAGCATTCTATAGAAGTGGCGCATCTTGCAGGAATAATGGCATCAGAATTAGGTGCCGACGTTAAAATAGCCAAAAGAGCAGGATTATTACATGATATCGGTAAAGCAGTTGATCATGAAGTTGAGGGACCTCATGTTGCTATAGGTGAAGATTTGGCTAGAAAGTATAAGGAAAATAAAGCAATATTACACGCTATAGGAGCTCATCACGGTGATGTTGAGCCTCAGACTGTTGAAGCAGTTTTAGTTCAAGCAGCCGATGCTATATCAGCTGCCAGACCGGGTGCAAGAAGAGAAACTCTTGAAACTTATATAAAACGACTAGAAAAGCTAGAAGAAATATCAAATTCATTTGAAGGCGTAGAAAAATCATTTGCTATTCAGGCAGGGAGAGAAATTCGTATTATGGTTAAGCCGGAGGTTACCAGCGATACAAGTATTCTTCTTACTGCAAAGGAAATAGTTAAGAAAATTGAAGCTGAAATGGAATATCCGGGACAAATAAAGGTTAATGTTATAAGGGAAACAAGAGCTATTGAATATGCAAAATAAATATATAGAAGTAAACAAATTATTGTTTACTTCTTTTTAATTTCAGTATAAAATAAAAGTATGTAATAATAACGAACGATTCTGTTATTACTGTAAAGTTATGTTATATAAAGACGAACAATTTTAACTAATAATAAGATGTAGTTTATTAAAATATAGAGTGAGGTAAAAGATGTCAAGAGAAACATATGAAAATCCATTGATAACCAGATATGCAAGCAAGGAAATGAGCTATATATTTTCCGATGAAAAAAAATTTTCAACATGGAGAAAGCTATGGGTCGCATTAGCCGAGGCAGAACAGGAGCTCGGTCTCAATATAACTGATGAACAAATAGCTGAAATGAAAGAGAATATTTACAATATAGATTATGAGCTTGCTGCAAAAAAAGAAAAAGAATTCAGACACGATGTAATGGCACATGTTCACACCTTTGGAACCGTATGTCCAAAGGCAATGCCAATAATACATCTTGGAGCAACAAGCATGTATGTAGTTGATAACACTGATGCAATATTGATGAAGGAAGCGCTCTTGCTGCTAAAAAAGAAGCTTTTGAACTTAATCAATGTTTTATCGGAGTTTTGCTTGAAATATAAAGATTTGCCAACGCTAGGCTATACCCATTATCAGCCGGCACAATTGACAACAGTAGGTAAAAGAGCAGCGCTATGGCTGCAGGACCTATATATCGATTATGAAGAAACAGAGCATTTAATCGAAATGGTTAAATTAAGAGGAGTTAAAGGAACAACCGGTACACAGGCAAGCTTTATGAGCTTGTTTGAAAATGACGGTGAAAAGGTCAAAGCAGTAGAGCAGCTGGTAGTTGAAAAGATGGGCTTTGATAAAGCATTTAAGCTTACAGGTCAGACCTACACCAGAAAGGTCGATTATTATGTAATGGCAGGCCTAAGCGGTATAGCACAAAGCTTGCACAAAGCAACCAACGATATCAGGATATTACAAAGTCATAAGGAAATAGAAGAGCCCTTCGAAAAAAGTCAAATCGGCTCGTCAGCCATGGCATATAAAAGGAATCCTATGAGAAGTGAAAGAATAGCATCCCTTGCAAGATTTATCATATCAAACGAAGCAAATATGGCAAATACTGCTGCAACTCAATGGCTTGAAAGAACACTTGACGATTCTGCAATCACAAGGTTGAGCATACCGCAAGGATTCTTGGCAGCAGATGCGATACTGGGTGTTGCCATAAATGTATTTACCGGTATGGTTGTAAATGAAAAGGTCATTGAACAGCATATAAATGAAGAGCTTCCGTTTATGGCAACAGAAAATATTATTATGGAAGCCGTAAAACGAGGGGGAGACAGACAAGAGCTGCATGAGGAAATAAGAGTGCTGTCAATGCTGGCAGCAGAGCAGGTTAAAAAATACGGAAAGCCAAATGATTTAATAGAAAGAATGTACGACAGCAAAATGATCAATATGACTAAGGAAGAAATAGATGAAACAATTAATCCGAAAAACTACATAGGAAGAGCACCACAACAGGTTGAAGAATTCTATTATGAAACAATAAAACCACTTATCGATAAAAACAGGGAGCTGCTTGGACTAAGTGTTGAATTAAATGTATGATAGTCTTTTTAGAACTGACTTAACTTATATTTAATTATCATTTAATAAATTATTTATTTAAAGCATAATAAATAGGGGGAATTAGTATGAATATTACAGTGATTTACGGTACTGAACACAAGGGAAGCACTTACAATATAGCTCAATTGTTTCTGCAAAAGCTTAAACACAAAACAGATAAGCTATATGAATTTTTTCTTCCTACAGATATGCCTCATTTTTGTATAGGCTGCAGTACATGTTTTATGAAAAGCGAAGCTCTATGTCCCCATTATAAAGAAGTCAGCAAGATTAAGGAGGCGATAGAAGCTTCGGATTTATTGATTTTTTCAAGCCCGGTTTACGTATTTCATACTACCGGACAAATGAAGGCGTTACTTGATCATTTCGGATATATGTGGATGGTTCACCGTCCCAATAAAACTATGTTTAAAAAAATGGCTCTTGTAATTTCAACAGCCGCCGGAGCCGGAATGAAATCAACAAATAAAGATATTGCTGACAGCTTATCCTTTTGGGGAGTTGGCCGTATATTCAAATACGGCAAGGGAGTAGCTGCAATTAACTGGAACGGAGTAAGTGAGAAAAATAAAAAAGAAATTAATTCAGCAGTAGAAAAAATAGCTGCAAAAATAATAAAAACATCATTAAATATTACCCCCGGTTTTAAAGCGAAAGCATTATTTTTTATCATGCGAAACGTTCAAAAAAAAGGAGGCTTTAATCCCGCTGATTATAATTATTGGAAGGATCAGGGGTGGCTAGAAAATGCACGACCTTGGAAAAATTCATGACGGAAATAAATTACTATTCCTAGGAAATAGCAATAATTCGACAAATTTCAAATAATAAATGATTCTATATCAAATAGATAAAATGAAAATACTCATTATTTCCTATATGGAAATTATAATTATCAAACTAATTTTATAAGAAAACATTATATTTTATTTCTATACTTTTGTGAAAATGAAATTTAATGTTTTTTTTATTGGAAGAATGAGCGGGAAAAATAAATAAGATAAAATAAAATTATTATCGGATTTATTTCAAATAATAAAACGGCATAGTTATACAGAAATATTGATTACATATGCGCCAAAGAACCAGACTACTGCATATTCCTATGACAGCCGTAATCTATTGAGTAATGTTACAGATGCGAAAAATGGGATTACAACCTATGGCTATGATAATGCAGGAAACAGAACAACAGTAACAGACGCAAGAAGCAAGACAACCACCTATGAATATAACGAATTCAATCTTGTTTCAAAGATAATAAACCCGTTGAATCAAGTTACTCAGTTCGGATATAATAAGAATGGACAAAATACTAAAACTATATTCCCTAAAGGTGATACAATTGCCAGCACCTACAATGCCCTAAATCGTCTTGAAGGTATTTTCTACAACGGAGTGCAGAAATGGGGCTACGAATACGATGCAAACGGGAATGTCACTACGATTGATAATTATGCAGCAGGAATCTCAACCCTCAATTATTATGACAAAAATAACCGTATTACTAATGTTTTAGAAGGCGCCGCAAACCGATTTGATTATGGTTATGATAATAACAGCAATCTGACATCATTGACATTAAAAGTAGGTGCAGCTTCCAGTGTGTTTGGTTATAGCTATGACAGTTTAAACCAAATGACCGCTTTATCAAGAAACAGTCAGAATCTTGCTAAGTTTGTGTATGACGAAAGAGGAAATATTATTTCCGAGAGATTCAGCAACGGAACCTACACATCATATGAATATGACGGAAATAACCGTCTGACTGCAATTAAAAACTAC
>DAIUCB010000154.1:0-7110 GCA_036846385.1 Bacillota bacterium
CCGACTGAAACAAACTGTAAAATTCCTTATTATCCCTTAACCCTTTAAAGCCCTCAAGAATCGCCTCATCTGTCATGCTGCTTATCCATAGCCGCCTTACCGGTTTTTTACAGCCTGCCGCTAAATAAACATACCCAAAAATCAGCTGTCCTTCACGTCCTGCATCTGTTGCGCAGATTATTTCAGTTATATTTTCATCAAGCATCAGCCTTTTAACCGTTTCATATTGTTTTGTGGTTGACGGATTTACCGTAAGTTGAAATTTCCGGGGAAATATCGGCAAATCATTAATGTTCCAGGTCTTATATCTGGAATCATATTCTTCGGGATAAGAAAGCTGAATCAAATGTCCTATACACCAGGTTATTATGCTGTCCTTTCCCTCTATATATCCGTCTCTTGAATTTTTAATATTTAAAACCCGTGCTATATCTTTAGCAACCGATGGTTTTTCTGTTACTATCAGCTTCATTTTTTTCCATCCTAAATAACGAAATAATTACATTTTTTATTATATCATATAAACCTGCTTTTGAACAATATTTCTGTTTTCTCATATAATGAAACAATACTATATTTAGGGGGAGAATTTATGTTAAAAGAGAAACATTTTTTTGCGGGTAATAACACTTCCGGCGGGTTTTACAGTTATTTTAACAACATCATTAATCCGGAGAATTCTGCACGTATCTTTATTTTAAAGGGAGGACCCGGAGTGGGCAAAAGCTCCTTTATGAAAAAATTCGGAGCTAAAATGTCCTCCTTAGGCTACAGCACTGAATATATTCATTGCTCCAGCGACGAAAACAGCTTGGATGGGGTACTGATACCTGAATTAAATATATCCTTGGTGGATGGAACTGCTCCCCATACTATAGATCCCAATTTGCCGGGTGCGGCAGATGAGATAGTTAATCTTGGGATTTATCTTAACAGCAAAGAAATGACTAAACACAAAAGTCAAATAATACAAATCAACAAGAGAAAATCTCAGCTTTATAAAAGTGCATACAGGTACCTAGAAGCTGCCGGCATAATATCAGATGAAATCAATTCTATATATGATGCTTCTACAGATGAAAACCAATTCTTTTTGTTATGCGAAAATATAAAAGACAAGATTTTTGCGGATAAGAAATTTTTATCAATAGAAAATTACGGAACAGTGAGAAAAATGTTCAGTGAAGCATATACCGCAAACGGCTATATTAAATATACCGATTCTTATTCTAATGAAAACAAAATATTGGCAGTAATCGGAGAAAATATAAATTATACCTCAAAGCTTTTAGACATAATCAGCACAGAAGCTATAAAAAGAGGGTTGTCAGTTGAATGTTTTTACAGACCTTTGAAGCCCGATATACTGCAGCATATTTTTATTCCCGGTTTGAATCTAATGATAATGAGCTCTGATAACCATCTCAGCTGTAATTATGATGAGGTTGTTGATTTACATGAAATTATGAATTTAGATAAATTAAAAACACATATTTCAGAGATTGAAAAAAATCTACAGCTCTATGATATGCTAATAGGCTATGCAATTGAAAAGCTATCTGAAGCTAAAAAATATCACGAGCTGCTTGAGGTTATTTATGTAAATGGAATGGATTTTACAGGAGTAGATGATTGCTTCGAAAAGTGCTTTGATTCAGTGTTAAATAACTTAATTTAAGGAGGCTCCTATATGGTTTTAACTTCAATGCATTATTTATATATCGTAATGGTATTTATAATACTCGGTATTCTTTTGTTGAAAAGGGATATTGTAATTCCCTGTATTATAGGTATTTTTGCAATGGGCTTTCTTTATTCCGGCAATGTAATTTTTGCGGTTCAGACAATATATAATTCGCTCATTTATGCCGGTACTGAGTTTTGGGGTGTAATTGTTATTATTTCAATAGTTGTGGCCATGTCTAAGGCTATGCAGGAAATAGGCGCCGACATACTTATTATGTCTCCGATAAAAAAGCTTATGATTAACAGCACCTATACCTATTTTGCAATAGGCATCACTATGATGATTATTTCATGGCTGGTTTGGCCCAGTCCCGCTGTTGCCTTGGTCGGAGCTGTTTTACTGCCGGCGGCGGTTAATTCGGGGCTGCCTGCCATATGGGCTGCAGTAGCAATGAATTTGTTCGGACACGGTGTAGCCCTTTCCAGCGATCTTTTCATTCAGGGAGCGCCGTCAATTACTGCAAAGGCTGCCGGTATAGAAACAGCACAAATTATATCTGCTTCTATTCCTCTTTGGCTTACTATGTCAATTGTTACTATTACAATCTCATTCATTATGATGAGAAAAGAAATGAAAAAAGGTATTATTGGTGAAACAAAAATTAATAATGCAATTTTCGTCTCCAAAAAAGCTGATGATATAAATATAAAGAAAAATGCCTCATTTATTGCTGTCATCACTCCTATTGCATTTTTATCAAATATATTTGCGATGTGGAAATTCAATTTAAGAGGCGGAGACGCTACAGCTCTTGTCGGTGGTACTGCACTGATTATAATGCTTCTGATTACTCTTATTAACTTTAGATTTAATAATGCTTTGGAAAAGGTTGCCGATTATTTAAAGGAAGGATTTTGCTTTGGTATAAAGGTTTTTGCTCCCGTAATAGTCATAGCCGGCTTTTTCTTCCTCGGAAATGAAGCTGTGGCTAAAAATGTACTTGGAAATGGTGCTACAGGCTTATTAAATGATATCAGCATATATTTATCAGAGCATATGGCAATTTCTAAAGGCTCTGCTATTATAGCCCAGTCATCTGTCGCAATTATAACAGGGCTTGACGGTTCAGGCTTTTCAGGTCTGCCGATAGTAGGCTCCTTATCATATACCTTTTCTGACATTGTCAATATAAATATGGCAGGCTTGGCTGCATTAGGTCAGATAATCACTGTTTGGGTTGACGGCGGTACTATAATACCATGGGCAGTTATTCCCGTTGCCGCAATATGCGGTGTAGATGCTGCTGATTTGGCTAGAAAGAATTTAATTCCTGTACTCTGCGGGATTGCAGCCACAATTATATTAGCGTTTATAATTTTATAATTAAATTAAATAAAAGCACCATTTAGCTAAATAATATTGCTGTTCAACCCGGAGAACTGTTGTATATGAACCCAGCTTCTCTTAAGCATAAAATGAGCATTGATAGATGGACTATTAATGCTCATTTTTTAAAGCTTACGCTATTACAATTCATATATAGTAAATGATAAATAAATTATATTATACGATTATTTCAGCAGTTTTTTCAGATATTGTCCCGTATATGATTTTTTAACCTTTGCTACCTCCTCGGGAGTACCCTGTGCTATTATAGTTCCTCCTCCGTCTCCTCCTTCAGGTCCTAAATCTATCACATAATCTGCTGTTTTAATAACATCAAGATTATGTTCGATTACAACAACCGAATTTCCTGCTTCAACAAGCTTGTTCAAAACATCAATAAGCATGTGTATATCCGCAATATGAAGTCCTGTTGTCGGTTCATCCAGAACATAAAGTGTTCTTCCGGTTCCCCTTTTACTCAATTCATAAGCAAGCTTTATACGCTGTGCTTCTCCTCCGGATAACTCGGTAGAAGGCTGACCAAGCTTGACATAGCCTAAGCCTACATCCATCATGGTTTGTATTTTGTTGTATATTTTCGGTATATTTTCAAAGAAGATTAATGCTTCCTCAATAGTCATATCAAGTACCTCGGATATATTTTTCCCTTTGTACTTAACCTCCAATGTTTCCCTGTTATATCTTTTACCCTTACACACCTCACAGGGTACATATACGTCAGGCAGGAAATGCATTTCTATTTTTAGTATTCCGTCACCTCGGCAGGATTCGCACCTTCCACCCTTTACATTAAAGCTGAATCTTCCCTTTTGATAGCCTCTTTCCTTTGCCTCAAGTGTCATCGAAAAAACATCTCTTATATAATCAAAAACACCCGTATAGGTTGCAGGATTTGATCTGGGAGTTCGTCCTATCGGAGATTGGTCAATGCTGATTATTTTATCAATATGCTCAATACCCAGCATTTCATCATATTTACCGGGACGATTTCTGTTTTTAAATAATTTTTGGTGGATTCCCTTGCACAATATTTCATTTATCAATGAGCTTTTACCGGAGCCTGATACTCCCGTTATGCAGCACAACATTCCAAGAGGTATTTTAACGTCGATATTTTTAAGATTATTTTCTCTTGCTCCCTTGATTTCAATAAATCTGTCATCAGGCTTTCTTCTGCTTTCCGGAACCTCAATTTTTTTCTTGCCGCTCAGATATTGTCCCGTTATCGAATCTTCGCACTTTTTTATATCCTCAAGTGTTCCGCAGGCTACTACCTCTCCGCCGTGTATTCCGGCTCCGGGTCCAATATCAAGTATATAATCGGCACTTTCCATTGTTTCCTCATCATGCTCTACTACAATAAGGGTATTGCCTAGATCAGTCAGATTTCTGAGAGTTTTTATAAGCATACTGTTATCTCTTTGATGCAATCCGATGCTTGGTTCATCCAGTACATACAGAACTCCAACCAAGCTTGAGCCTATTTGGGTAGCAAGTCTGATTCGTTGTGATTCACCTCCCGATAATGTGCTGGCATTTCTGTCAAGAGTCAGATAATTAAGCCCTACATCAGAAAGGAAAAACAGTCTTGCATTTATTTCCTTCAATATTTGAGCTCCTATGAATTTTTGATTTTCAGTAAGCTTTAAGTCATTGAAAAATTTAATCAGCTTGACAACAGACAGCCTTGTTAATTCGTATATGTTTTTATTGTCCAGCTTTACTGCAAGGCTGACAGGATTCAATCTTGCACCGTTACATTCAGGACACGGTGTGTCATTCATATACTCCTCTATTTTTTCTCGCATCTCAGGGGAATGGGTATCCTTATATCTTCTCTCTAAATTTGTTACTACTCCCTCAAACTCCTTTGTGTAAACTCTGGGACCCTGAAACAAACTTACAAAATCAACAGTTATTTTTCTGCCGTTCGTACCGTACAAAAGCTCGTCAATAAAGGCTTGAGGTGCTTCGCTTAGTGGCTTTGTAATATCAAAGCCGTGATGATCGCCTATTGCTTTGAATATTTGATAGTAATAGCCGTCCTCATCGGCACCGTACGGCACTATAGCTCTTTCTGCAATTGATTTTGTCCAGTCGGGTATTATCAGATTTACATCAATTTCTTTATTTATTCCCAATCCGTTGCAGGTTTTACACATTCCAAAGGGGTTGTTAAAGGAGAACATTCTCGGTGATATTTCTCCAAACCCGATTCCGCAATCAGTACAGGCAAAATCCGTGCTCATCAAATGCTCTTCTTCCCCTGAAACGTCGATTAAAACCATTCCCTTTGAAAGCTTTAAGGCCGTTTCGACAGAATCAACCAGCCTTTTTCTTATACCCTCCTTGATAATAATTCGGTCGACTACTACCTCTATATTATGCTTTTTATTTTTATCAAGCTCTATTTCTTCGTCTAAGTCATAGGTTTCTCTGTCTATTCTTACTCTGGCAAAGCCATCCTTTTTAATGTCGCTTAACAGCTTTTTATGGGTTCCCTTTGCACCTCTTACCAGAGGTGCCAATATTTGAATTTTAGTCCTTTCTTCATACTCCAATACCTTATCTGTAATCTGATCTATCGTTTGGGTGGTTATAGGCTTGCCGCATTTCGGACAATGAGGTGTTCCTAATCTTGCAAACAAAAGCCTGAAATAATCATAGATTTCCGTAACAGTTCCAACCGTTGACCTAGGGTTCCTGTTTGTAGTTTTTTGGTCGATTGATATAGCCGGTGATAAGCCCTCTATTGATTCTACATCGGGCTTTTCCATTTGACCCAAAAATTGTCTCGCATAGGATGACAGACTTTCAACATACCGTCTCTGCCCCTCTGCATAAATAGTTTCAAATGCAAGAGATGACTTACCTGAGCCGCTTAAGCCTGTAAACACTATAAATTTATCTCTGGGGAGCTCAACATTGATATTTTTCAGATTATTTACCTTTGCACCCCTTATTATAATTTTATCCATTGTTTTTTAAATTCCTTTCAGCTTTTAAATCATAGCAAAACTATGATAATTTATTTTTTAGTGATTTTATTTCATCTCTGATTTGCGCTGCTTTTTCAAATTCTAAATTCTCCGCTGCTGTAAGCATATCCTTTTCAAGCTCTATGATATAGCTTTCCAAATCCTTATATTTCTGCTTATCCTTAGTTTTATATGTGCTTTCATCCTCCGCAGCTGTTGTTGCCTCAATTATATCTCGCACTCCCTTTGTTATAGATGTAGGAGTAATATTATTGTCTGTATTGTATCCGGCTTGAATTTCTCTTCTTCTGTTGGTTTCGCTTATTGCTCTTTCCATCGAACCGGTAATTTTGTCTGCATACATAATTACTTTGCCGTCTATATTTCTTGCTGCTCTGCCGACGGTTTGTATCAAGGAGGTTTCTGATCGAAGGAAGCCTTCCTTATCTGCGTCCAATATGGCAATAAGTGATACCTCAGGCAGGTCGAGACCCTCTCTCAATAGATTTATCCCTACCAATACATCAAATTCACCTATGCGCAAATCTCTTATTATCTCCATACGCTCTAATGTATCAATATCCGAATGAAGATATTTGACCTTTATGCCTGTATTTCTGAAATACAGAGTTAAGTCCTCAGCCATTTTTTTAGTCAGCGTCGTAACGAGCACTCTTTGATTTTTAGCGGTAACCTCTCTTATTTCCTTCATGAGGTCATCTATTTGATTTTCAACAGGACGTATAAATATCGGCGGATCCAACAATCCTGTAGGACGTATTATCTGCTCCGCAGTATTTTGACTGTGCTCATTCTCATATGGTCCGGGAGTGGCACTTACAAAAATAACTTGATTGATAATATTTTCAAATTCGTCGAATTTTAAAGGTCTGTTATCAAGAGCCGAGGGCAGTCTGAAGCCGTAATCAACCAAAGTGGTTTTTCTTGCTTTGTCTCCGTTATACATTCCTCTGATCTGAGGTATTGTAGCATGTGATTCGTCAATTATCATTAAGAAATCCTTAGGCAGATAATCCA
>DAIUCB010000155.1:0-7097 GCA_036846385.1 Bacillota bacterium
CGCTGTACTGTTGTCAGTTTGTTTTTAATTAATACCTGTAAAGCTTTTTGCAGCTCGGGGAATCCGGTATAACCGATTGAACCGGCAAAGCGTACCACTGTTGACTCGCTTACATCTACAGTTTCCCCTATTTTAGCGGCAGTCATAAATGCGGCTTTATCATAATGCTCTATAATAAATTGAGCAATTTGTTTTTGACCCTTACTGAATTTGTAATAATTGCTTTTTATTAGATTAATAAGATCGGTATTGTTTTTCATATATTATCCTCGAATTAGCTTAATTCCCTCTTCGAAAGCATTCATATTTTTTTCAACGGTAACAGGCGGAACTCTGTCTTTTATTGAGCTTTTCATAGTTTCAATATTAATGACGCCTTCACCCATAATTCCATACAACACACCGACGGATACTATGTTGGCAACCATATGAGTGCCTATTTTATTTTGTGCTGTTTCCAAAATAGGCAGTCTGTATATTTTATATGGAACATCCTCATTTACATTAACGCTTTCATCTACAACCAGTATACCATCTTTATCTAAAGATGCAATATATTTATCATAGGATTTTTGTGTTAAGGACAGCAATATATTATTTTTAGTAACCTTTGGATACTTTATTTCAGTTTTGCTGATTATAACCTCAGCCTTACTTGCACCTCCTCTGGCCTCAGGACCATAGGATTGTGTTTGTATTGCATTTAAACCGTCTTCTATAGCTGCATCGGCAAATATAATTGCAGCCAGAATAACACCTTGTCCTCCGGAACCGCTTAATCTCATTTCAATTTTTTGAAACATAACTATATCTCCTTTGAATTCTGAAATTTTTCAATAATGACCTTATAGCTGTCTGTGTACTCCGGTTTAGGGCTATTGTATAATTCACCTATTATAATTTTATTTTCTCCCAGCTCAGGCTTTTTATCTACAAGCTTTTTATCAATACAATTATCCTTTAGGAAAGTATGCATTTTTACCGCATCGCCTTTTTTATTTTTTCTGCCGTAATATGTCGGACATAAACTTAACCCTTCAATGAAAGAGAAGCCTTTGTTTTGTATGCCGTTTTCAATCAGCTTCTGCATCATTTGCGCATGATATGCAGTACCTCTGCCCACATACGATGCTCCCGCACCTTGAGCAAGGCTGCATAAATCAAAGGGCTTATCTATATTTCCATAAGGAGCTGTAGTTGCAAAATCTCCTGTTGGAGTTGTAGGTGAATATTGACCTCCGGTCATACCGTAGATGCTGTTATTAAAGCATATAGTTGTGATGTCGATATTTCTCCTTGCAGCATGAATCAGATGATTTCCTCCGATAGCAGATGCATCTCCGTCACCTGTGATTACAATAACATGTAAATTCGGATTAGCATGCTTTATACCTGTAGCAAAGGCAAGAGCTCTGCGGTGAGTGGTATGTAAAGTATTAAAATCCAAATATCCCGATGCTCTTGATGAACAGCCGATTCCTGATACGATACAAACCTCATCCTTGTTTAATCCAAGCTTATCTATGGCTCTGACAACTGTGTTTAATAATGTTCCGTGACCGCAGCCGGGACACCATATATGAGGTAATTTATCCGTTCTGTAATATTTCATTGTCATTTCACTGGCATTCATTATTATTTACCTCCTTTTACAGCAGAAATTATTTCGGAAGGAGTTATAAGTTCTCCTGTAACCTTGCTGATTTTTTTAACCGGACATTTCTTACCCGCGATTCTTTCAACCTCAAAATAATATTGACCAAGATTCATTTCCGCAACATAAATTTCTTTGGCTTTATCAGCTGCTTTTTTGATTTGTTTTTCAAGTATAGGCCACATTGTTACAGGTCTGAATAAGCCAACCTTTTTTCCTTCATTACGCATTTCATCTATTGCGCTTTTAGCTGAGCGTGATACCCCTCCAAAGGCAATAATAACTGTTTCAGCATCGTCCATATTATATTCTTCATAATATGACATTGAGTCAATATTTTTTTCTATTTTATCAACGAGACGTGTTATCAATTTACCCGATATTTCATTATTATTTGTCGGAAAACCTGTTTCGTCATGAGTTAAGCCTGTCACATGATATCTGTAGCCCTCTCCGAAGGTTGCCATTGGCGGTATCATATCATCATCAGGTCTGTATGCCACATAATCCTCCGGCTTGCATGTTGGTTTTTTTCTGTTTATTATTTCTATTTCTGAAGAATCCTTTAAAATTAATTTTTCTCTCATATGACCAACCGTTTCATCCATTAAAAGGATTACAGGTGTTCTGTATTTTTCAGCTAAATTGAAGGCTGTAATTGTAAGCTCATAGGTTTCCTGAACCGAATTCGGTGTTAAAGCTATAACAGGATGATCGCCGTGGGTTCCCCATTTAGCCTGCATTATTTCACCCTGTGCAGGAGAAGTCGGCAAACCGGTACTTGGACCGCCTCTTTGAACATTTACAACTACGCATGGTACCTCTGTTATACATGCATAGCCAAAGTTTTCCTGCATCAATGAAAAGCCCGGACCGCTTGTGGCAGTCATAGATTTAAGCCCTGCTAAGGAGCCTCCTATTATTGCAGCCATACTGGCAATTTCATCCTCCATCTGGATAAACCTTCCGCCGCATTTAGGGAGTTTTTGTGAAGATAATTCCGCAATTTCAGTAGACGGTGTAATAGGATATCCGGCAAAAAATCTCATACCCGCAGCTATAGCCCCTTCAACGCAGGCCTCATTGCCTTGAAGTAATTTATAATTTTTATTGCTCATCTTTATTTCCTCCTACTAAGTAAATAGCGTTATCGGGACATCTCAGCTCGCACATTCCGCAGTAAATACAATCATCGGGACGTGCAATAATACATTTTTCGTGTTTAATTTCAAGTACTTTTTTAGGGCAGAAACCCACACATACGCCACAGCCCTTGCACCAATCTAAATTTTGCACAAGACTTTTATTATTAGCCATTTAGAAACCCTCCAAAATATTTTCATTTATATATCTTTATAATATCATAAATAACATATTTTGCAAGAATAATTTCAAAATTAATTTAAATTGCAAGAATAATTTCATAACATGCAAAATTAAATGATCATTATACCAAAATTCAAAGAAATAATTCAATAATTATAATAAAATGCATGATTGATATTAAACAAATCATGCATTTTGTAATTCTTAATTTTTTTCTACAATAAATAATTCAGGCGGAGTATTTTCTTTATTTATTATCCTTGTGTGTATAACATTAAATTCATTATTATCTAAACTCATCAGGTATTCATATATTTCCTTAATTTCCTGACCGGTATCGTGAGTAACATATGTAGTTATATATATTCTCCCATCTGAATTAAGGAGAGGAAGCAAATTTTTTATGGCATTCACTGTAACATCAGGCTTTGTTGTTATTTTTTTGTCGGAAAAGGGCAAATAACCTAAATTAAAAATAACAACATCTATTTTCTCCGATAAATATTTATTTATATATTCATGAGAATCTCTTATTATTTCATAGTTTTTATTTTCCAAATTTGTTTCAAGCAGTATTCTTGTTCTTTCTATTGCTTGTTCCTGGATATCGAAGGCTTTAACATGTCCTGACAAGCCTGCAGTTTTGCACAAAAATAATGTATCGAAGCCATTTCCGCAGGTTGCATCTACAAAATTCAAACCCTCCTTACCGTTATAGCTTCCGTTAATAAGCATATGTACAAAATTAACGATTTTTCCATACCTGTCCATATATTAATCCTCCTGATTTTTTAAAAATTTTATTTCTTCATCGCTTAATTCAATCCATTGTCCGGATTCTAATTTTCCTAAATTAATTTTTCCGAAAGCGATTCTTGTTAAATTTATAACCTTATGATTGACTGTATCAAACATTTTTCTGACCTGTCTGTTTTTACCTTCATATATGCTGATTTCTACCTTAGCCTTATCTCTATGGTTTTTGATTAATCTCACTTTTGCAGGTGCGGTTTTATAATCATCTATAATTACACCTTCCCTGAGCTTATTAATTTCTTCATTTGTTATTGCCCCTTCAATGTCGGCTATATAGGTTTTGTATATATGATATTTTGGGTGCATCAGCCTGTTGGCCAGTTCTCCGTCATTTGTCAGCAGTAAAAGACCTGAGGTATTATAATCAAGCCTGCCTATAGGATATATTCTTTCCTTTATATCAATTAAATCTAAAACGGTCTTTCTTCCGAACTGATCCTTGACGGTAGTAACATACCCAACCGGCTTATAGAGCTTAATATATATATAATTGGTTTTTTTGCTGATTTGTTTATTATTTACTGTTACTGTATCTGATTCGGTATTAATTTTTTTGCCTAGGGTTGTAACGACTGTTCCGTTTACCATTACATCCCCGTTTAATATCATTTCCTCTGCTTTTCTTCTTGATGCAATACCACAGCCTGCTATAAATTTTTGTAATCTTTCTTCTCCCATAATTCCTACCTTAATATTTCTTATGTATATTATAATATATTTTCTCTAATATGCAAACGAATTTATCGAAGTTCTTAATACAAAATACAATAAAAGACGGATATATTAGTTTTATAATAAAAAAATTTAGGGATTCCCCTAAATTTCCTAAAGCTCACTATCTGCATTCCGAACTAACTAATGAGCCTGTGTGTATTATTGTGTCACCTAAATAAATATTATAATATCCATGTGTTACATAGTCTTGATTATTAACAATATGAGGTACCGTAATGGTCGGAACAAATCTTATTTTACTTTTTTCCTCATCTGTCAATAGATATCTAAAGCTATCAGAGGCAAATATATTATTTCCATCCTCAGAAGTGCATACATATTGACCTTTATCTACAATGCTCATATTTCTGTAATTATCGAATGCCCAATCGAATATCTTATATGAATCTTGAAACCAGCTGTTATCATTTAAAATAACTATTATAATCTCAGTATCATCTTTCTTTGCAGATGCTACTAAGCATCTGCCTGCAGCCTTCGTATACCCGATTTTGATACCGCTGCCGTATTCATATTGATGTACGACCTTGTTTTTATTGTATAATATTGTATTCAGACTGGCAGCCTCATATTTTTTAGATGAAGCTATTTCCTTGAAGGTATTATTTTTCATGGCATATTGGCTTATTAATGCCAAATCGAATGCGGTAGTGTAATGCTTATCATCATGAAGTCCGTTAGGGTTGATAAAATTTGTGTTAAATGCTCCTATATCCATAGCCTTATCGTTCATCATATCGACAAAACGGCCTATGCTGTTTTTTCCTGTAAAGTTAGCAAGTGCAAGAGCAGCATCGTTACCTGAACGAAGCATTGTACCGTACAATAAATCAATTATGGATACTCTTTGCTTAGGCTTCAGGTAAAGACTTGAGCCCTCAATATTAGTACAGCTTTCAGGAATTTCTATTTTTTTATTCAGATTCTTATTGTTATTTATCGCCAGTATTGAGGTCATTATTTTTGTTGTACTGGCCATAGGTAATTTTTTATCGGCATTTTTCGAGCCTATTATCCTGCCTGAGTCAGCATCAATTACGATAAAGGATTCTGCCCCTATATCAGGGATAGAAGCATAAGCGTTATGAACCGATAAAGATAATATAAGTATAGATATTATAAGAATTTTTTTAAGCCTTTGGATCACAGTCTCGTTTCTCCCTTACATCCTTTATGAAAGATACTATATTTAAAATTGATGATGTCAGATCATTACCGCCTGATATTTCATTATTTACATTTATAGTTTTTATATCATCCTTACTTTCATATATTAAAAGCTGAGGATTCAAGGATAAATTTACATATGCGGCTCCTGCAAATGGTTTTAAATCTACAGATCTGAATTTTTTATCAATATCGCTGCCGCCGATTACAAAATTCATATTTAGTCTTGATATTGCCAAAAAATTCGAATTATCATAAGCAATTTTGCTGCTGATTAATTTTTCATTTTCGGTTAGGCTGTTTATGTTATCCAATGTAGCTTTTATAATGTTTTCAATATCTTTTCCCATTTAATCACCTTTTCATATTTATTTTAATAATAAATACATTATGCCCTAAAATAAGATATTTATCCCAAATTAACAGCAGAGCTTCAGTAATTTAGCAAAAAATCACTGCCGGTGATTTTAACCATTAAGCAGTGATTTTTTCAAAACCTTATTTACTATGTAAAATTCTATTGCTATTGATAAGTTATTTTCGTAGCATTCTTCATAAAAGGAAATATTTTTTATTACGAAAATCTTCATCGGATATTTCAGATATTTAATATAATGCATATATTTTTTATATCTTTCGTATATTGCTTTATTTTCTTTTTTATATAATATTTTACATAAAATTTTTTTATAATCTATTTTCTTTAAAATGGTTATATTTTTTTTAAATATAATTATGTCCATAAAAATATTAATAAATTCTGCAGAAAAACTAATTTTGCAAATTAATTTTATATTGAAATATATAAACAGTAATCCCCCTGATATAATAATGATTACTATTAAAAATTCCATTTATTTAATTTAAAGAAACATATTTCTATGTTGCTTTTTTCTCCTCTTCTTCTTCAGTCTTTAAAGCGGGCAGTTCATTAATTGAATTCAATCCGAAATGTCTTAAAAATTCATCTGTAGTTGCGTATAAGGTCGGTCTGCCCGGTTTATCCAATTTTCCGACCTCCTTAATCAATTTTTTGTCAAGAAGTCCTTTGATTACATTTGTGCTTTTAACCCCTCGGATAAGCTCTATTTCAACCTTTGTAACAGGTTGCTTATATGCTATAATAGAAAGAATCTCCATTGCCGCCGTTGATAAGCTCTTATTGACTGAGGTTTGCATCAGCATTTGTATATATTCAAAATTCTCCTTTTTAGTTGTCAATTGATATGAATTTCCAAATTTTTGTATAATCAATCCTCTGTTTTCATCCTGTAAGCAGCTAAGCATCATTTCGTTAATTGTATCGTTTACAATATATGGCTTAATATTTAATATTCTTGATATTTCAGATATATTCAACGGCTCGCCCCAAGCATACAATAAGCCTTCAATTACACTT
>DAIUCB010000156.1:0-7021 GCA_036846385.1 Bacillota bacterium
TTTGTAGCAGGATATACACCAAATATTATTCCCAATGTTACGGAACCTATAAACGAAAGTATAATAATTTTTATATCAACTACGGGTGGAATTTTTATCATATATGAAATAAAACCGCCTGCACCAATTCCAAGTATAATCCCCAACAAGCCGCTAAAGCTCGTCATCACTATAGATTCCGTCAAAAACTGATATACAATATCACTTTTCTTTGCACCAAGTGCTTTTCTTATACCAATTTCCCTTATCCTCTCAGTAACTGAAACAAGCAAAATATTGATTATACCTATTCCTCCTACAACTAATGTGATAAATGCTATTACCAAAAGAACCGACGAAACAACATCAAGCATGCTCGTTAGTGTCTTCTGCAAACTGTTGCATTATATATCTCTGTTACTGTACCGCTGGCAGATATTGTTGAACTTATACTGCCTTTATTTATTCTGTGAGCTGTCACCGAAGTCACATTTCCTTTACCAAAAGATGAAATCAAACCTGAATCTTTTATTATATTCACAGCAATAAAAATGATAACCACAGATATTGCCCCAACTACAACAATTTTCTTATTCATAGTATCCTCCTTGTTATACTTTTTCTGTGTTAAGTTATCTCCTTGGACCTAACATCATTGGAATCATGCTGACAGTTCCACCTGTCATTGATTCTGTTATACCTCCATAGGTCGATATTATCAACACATACATGATAAATGACACAATTATAATGGTATTTACTTTTTTCTTCGGAATCTTACTGACAATAGCTACTCCAATGGCAATAACTACAACATACCATATTGAAAAAATGTTGATATTGCTAAGAAATGCCCTAAAAAACCCTGCAATGAAGGTGTGAGTTTCATCCGCAATCAATGAACTTGAAAAGACAGAAAAACTCATATCAAGTTTAATACTATCAGTTATGAACGAGATTATAAATGTTATTACTAATAATAACAGTTTTACCACATATGCATACCCTGTAATTGAAGCATATAGTTTAAATTTGCCTTTGCCTTTGAAAAGCTTCACAACCCCGAAAAGTAATATCGTACATGCCAGCCAACTTAGTATTGTTACAATAGGCGTACTAATCAGCTCAACAATGGCAGAGTAGGATGTCATTTTATCAATCTGTTCAGCTGTAAACTGAATACCCCTTGCTGCAGAGGCTGTTTCCATAGATTTGATTACTGTATCTCTAATCTTATCTAAATATAGTGGATATCTTGCAAGATTTAAGAGCAGCTGACCAAAGATCATTGCTATTAATGGAAATAGTATTCTTGGTTTAGCTTCAATATCCTTTATAACCTTTGATGGCGAATATATAATTCCTAGAAGCCGTTGGATAAAATTCATCGATTTGTATTCTGTCTTACTTGAATCTATATCAGATTCTTTTCCAAACAACAATTTATTATTTTCTTCTCTAATTTCCTTCATATTGATTCCTCCAACTAATATTTGAGTTTAAATACTTTTATTTATCATTATTATAAATTCTTTGCTTCGCGCATTTTTATAATTTCATTTGCACTAATAATATTTTTTACTAATGTATCATTACTCAAAATTCCATCTTTAAAGTTGATAATCCTTCTTGTATGATTCGCTATTTCCAATTCATGTGTAACTAATATTATAGATACCCCCTCCCTGTTCAGCTCCTGAAATATTGCCATAATATCTTCACCTGAAGCACTGTCAAGATTTCCGGTTGGCTCGTCAGCTAATATAACTGCCGGTTTGTTTACTAGAGCCCTTGCTATTGCTACCCTCTGTTTCTGTCCACCTGAAAGTTCATAAGATTTATGATTTATTCTCTCAATTAAACCTACTTTTTTTAATGCTTCGATTGCTTTTTTTCTTCTTTCCGCAGGATATACTTTAGCATACAGCATAGGCAATTCAACATTGCTTAAAGCTGTTAAACGTGGCAAAAGATTGAATGACTGAAAAACAAAACCGATTTTCCTGTTTCTAATTTCGGCAAGCTCAGCATCTGAAAGTTTTGATACATCCACTCCGTCCAATTCATAAACACCGTCACTAATCCTGTCAAGACATCCTAAGATATTCAGAAGTGTTGACTTGCCGGATCCGGATGGTCCCATAATTGATACAAATTCATTTTTACAAATTGAGAAGCTTACATTTTTCAATGCTTCTACTTCTATTTCACCATTCTTGTAAATCTTCCTTAAATTCTGCACATTTATAATCATAAATCACACACCTTTTGCTTTCGAATAGTATTCATATAATTTAATTAATCCTGAACATTACTATTATAATAAAATTAACTTATTAAAATAAGCATTCGAAATTATTAAAGTTTAATATTGTAATTATTAAAATTTAATAAACTGTTTTATTTATTAAAAGTCACTGCAAATAAAAAAATGCTGAGCTAGTGGGATTTCACAACATGCACAACATCTTTTATAATATTAACTTCTTGCGTTTTCAAATGATGATTTATATAAAATCTAAATATTTTATTTATTATTATAATGCATTACATAACAGAAAGGGCCCATAAATAAAGTGATGCAACTGAGCCGTAGGGAGAATACCTTTTTCTGTAAGCTTCAAAATCTGCCTTTTTTAGCTCTTTAAGGTCATACAAATTCATCATCCCTCTGCGAATAGCCAAATCCTTATAACTGACAACATCAGGTCTGCATAATGAAAAAATAAGGAGCATTTCGGCAGTCCATACACCTACTCCATGAAGCGATGAGAGTTTTTTTATTATCTCTTCATCAGGAAGGGTGCTAAGTATATTAAAGTCTACCTCACCGGATATTGACGCTTCAGCGATGTTTTTTATATATCCGGCTTTTTTCAGACTCATTCCGCATCCTTTAATTTCATGTATATCTGCTTTTGCAATACTTTCCGGTACAATACTTCCGAGTAGATTACACAATCTTCTCCATACTGTATCAGCTGCTTTACTTGAAATTTGCTGCCCGACAATGCTTGAAACAAGAGCTTCAAATGGATCGGGAGTAATTTCTCTCTCTATCATTCCAATCCTATCAATAGCTGCACCTAACTTTTTGTCCTTTTTACTTAAATAATCTATTTCCTTCTGACCATATTGAAAAATCTCCATAATTCTACCTAATCTCCAATCAATTAATATTATTTCGGAAAGCAATCTTTTATTGTAATTGTCCTTGCATCATATTCCAACAATCCTTCCTTTCGCATTTTGTTCAACTCCCTGCTTAACGAGGTCCTTTGAATTCCCAGTCTTTCTGCCAAATCCTTTTTTGAAATATTAAGCTTTATTACTTTACTGTTTTGTAAGAGGTATTCATACTTCAAAAAATCAATTATGCATTTTCTTATGCTTTTAAGAGATATGGTGTTTATTTTATCTGTTAAAATAATTGTTCTGTCTGATATTGTTTTCATTAGGCCAACCATAAAATCAACATTACCTTGACAAAGTTCGAGTATCAATTCTGTTTGTATATGCGCTATGGTTACCTTAGAGACAGCCACGACAGTCATCGGATAATAATTTTTACCGGAAAACAAAAGATTTGCTCCTAATATGTCGCGAGCAGAAAAAACATTAATAGTCAAAATATTTCCCTCTTCATCAATATTTTGAACAGATACCTGACCACTTAAAATAATATCCATTGTACGGCACATCTCATTTTGAAGGTGGATAATTTGATCCTTTCCGTATTCCTTTATTTTAATATCTGAGGAATTGAATATACGGATTAATTCTTCCTTTTTAAAACTGCTGAAAAGATTAATACTTCCAATTGCATCAATAAATTTATTCATTTTTATATTATCACCTCTATTAGTAACCATGGTAACTTTTTTATTTTATGTTTTATAGTATACTATAGAAAATGACAATTTGAAAGGAGTTTTTATTTATGGAAAAGGTTTATGAATTTTCTAAGGAAGATACAAAAAACATTGAAAAGCTTATAGATGACAATAATCTTGTCATTAATCACATGGTGTTGCCACAAGGAGCAGGACTTCCGGAGCATTATTCAAATTCGAATTTATATATGATTATTGTAAGAGGAAAGATGACTATACATCTTGACAATCATGAGGCTAAGAAGTATATGAAGGGAAATATAATAAATATACCTTATAATCTTCTGATGGATGTTAAAAACCTTGATGATGAAATATTGGAGTTTTTTGTGGTTAAAGCCCCAAATCCGAAAAATTTCAAGGAGGAGTAATATGGATTTTTTTACAATAGCTTTTTGGGCAGTTACATTAATTTGGTTTATTGTTTCTTTATTAAAGGATAAAAATAAAACTTTAAATGCTGTTAAAATGTCTACCGGGATGATGAAGGGCATGTTCGGAGAAATCATTGCTATTCTGTTTCTCATCGGTTTATTGCTAACCTTTATCCCTCCGGAAATAATAAAGCAATATGCGGGACAGTCTAATACAATTATGTCTACAATTATATTTGCTCTGGTAGGCTGCATAACATTGATTCCTGCATTTGTAGCATTCCCACTAGTAGGCTCTATCGTAAATGCAGGCGCAAGCATTGTCCCTGTCGTTGCTTTTTTAACAACCTTGACAATGGTGGGAATTGTGACATTTCCCCTTGAAAAGAAGGAGTTTGGAGTCAAATTTACCTTGGTAAGAAATTCGTTAAGCTTTGTATTTGCAATATTTATTGCTTTGTTGATGGGGGTTATAGTATGACAGGAATTTTAAAAAAAATCAAAAATAACAAGCTATTGGCAATAGTTACTGCTGCATATATATTTTTACTTATATTTATGCCGGATAAATCATTTAAATCATTTAGTAACAGTATATATTACGTAAAGGAAATGCTGATGATTATGCCGGTTATATTGCTTTTAACTTCTCTTATAACAGCCTGGGTACCCAGAGCCGCCATTGAGAATAACTTTGGCAAGGATTCGGGCTTTAAAGGCTCAATATTCTCTTTTCTTCTGGGCAGCTTTTCAGCCGGCCCAATATATGCAGCCTTTCCCGTATGTAAAATGCTGCTAAAAAAAGGTGCAAGTGTTTCTAATATAGTAATTATATTAAGCACCTGGGCTGTTATAAAGGTACCTATGCTTCTGAATGAAGCAAAATTTTTAGGCCCGAAATTTATGGCAATTCGCTGGATTTTGACTACAATTGCAATTTTTATCATGGCATATATTTCATCAAGGCTAATCAAAAAAGATGAAATACCAATGGATGATATAAAATCCTCTGCAGATGAAAATGAGCTTTATTTAAATCAGGAATACTGTATAGGCTGTGGGCTTTGTGCTAAAAAAGCACCGAAATATTTTAAACTAAAAAACAAAAAAGCTTCAATTATTAATAATAATATTACAGATGATAATATCGAAACAATCTATGAAGCAATTGAAGTATGTCCTGTTAAAGCTATCAAATATTTCAAAAATAATGTATAAATATATTCTTTAAACAGCAATCAGTTAATATCCCTAAGATATTTTTTAAAGCTCTAAAATACTTATTATTTTAGAGCTTTAAGCTTTTTATAATTATATGATACGGTTGTGTAATAAAAATTCCTCTGATGGGTAATATATGTTTGGAGGTGATTTTATGAAATTAAAAGAAATAATGTCAAGAGATATAGCAAGCTTAAGCTCTGATGACACAATAGAAAGGGCTGCTCAGCTGATGAAGCAGCATAATGTAGGTTCTATACCTATTTGCAGTCAAAACAAAGTGGTCGGAATAGTAACAGACAGGGATATTACCTTACGTTCAGTTGCTTCAGGACAAAACAGCATGAATCATAAGGTAAGTGAAATTATGACTTCTAATCCTGTTGTAGGCAACCCTGATATGGATGTACACGAAGCTACCAGAATAATGAGCGAAAAACAAATCAGAAGACTTCCTGTCGTTGAAAACAACCGGCTTGTAGGAATAGTTGCCCTAGGCGATATTTCTGTTGAACCTACTCTTCAGGATAACGCTGAAATGGCACTTAAAAATATATCTCAAAACAGCAGCAACAGAATGTTTTAATTTTAATAGAGCTTGGAATTTTTCCTCGCTCTTTTTTTATTAAAATTTGTGCTAATCAAATAATGAAATCTGCTTATTGTCATAATAACCATGCTTATAACTTTTAATAATATCCTCCATCCTATAAAGTATATTGTTTTTATCACACTGATATTTAAACAAATTCCATAATTCCTTAGCCTTAGGTGAACGACATTCATATGCATCTCCGAACTGTCTGATATATTTTTCCTTAACTGACGGGAAGAATTCATCAAGCTTTTTAAAATACCAGTCTCTCTGGTTTTGACGTAATGTAACTCCGAAAGCCGGATATATGAATTTAGCTCCACTTTCATATGCAAGCCTTGTTATGGCAGTTATATTTTCCTCATTATCCTCCAGAAACGGAAGTACCGGCATCAGCAATATTCCTGAATAAATACCTTCTTGGGAAAGCTCTTTGATTGCAGCGAATCTTGCTGATGAGGGAGGTGCGTTAGGCTCTATTTTATTGCATAACATATCATCGGCAGCAGTTATTGTTATTTTAACCAACACCGGTGAGTGAGCTGCAATTTTTTTTAAAACCGGGATATCTCTTATAATCAAATCGCTTTTGGTAGCTATTGATACTCCGAATTTGTAACGGTTTATCAGCTCAAGGGCTCCACCTGTCAGCATATACTTCTTTTCAAAGGGATTATATGGATCACTCATTGCTCCTGTTCCGATTACACCTTTTTTCCGCTTTGACTTAAGCTCTCGTTCTATTATAACAAGAGCATTTTCCTTAGCTCTTACCTCATCAAAATTTTCTACCTTGTAGCATTCACTGCGGCTGTCGCAGTAAATGCATCCATGGCAGCAGCCCTTGTATATGTTCATGTTATAATTATTGCCAAACCAAGGATTATCGGGAGCATAGCCTGATATTATAGTTTTTGCAGGAATAAACTTCATTTTACATACCCTTTTCTTCACTTATT
>DAIUCB010000157.1:0-7020 GCA_036846385.1 Bacillota bacterium
CGGAAATATGAACAATATGATGAAACAGGTTCAAAAAATGCAGAAGCAGATGGAAGAAATGCAGAGTGAGCTTGAACAAAGAGAAGTGGAAGCATCTGCCGGAGGCGGAGCTGTCAATGTCAAGGTGACAGGTAAAAAAGCTTTAGTAGAGCTGAAGATCGATCCGGAGGTTGTAGACAAGGATGATGTGGAGATGCTTGAAGATATGATTGTTGCAGCAATAAATGAAGCTTTTAGAAAAGCTGATGAAATGATGGAAAACGAAATGAAAAAAGTAACAGGCGGAGTTAATATTCCAGGGTTATTTTAATGGAACAATTTACGACTCCTATTACAAAATTAATTGAGGAATTTTCCAAGCTTCCCGGAATAGGGAGGAAAACAGCTCAAAGACTTGCCTTTCATGTTCTTGATATGAAGGGCAACGATGTGGTTGAACTGGCTAAGGCTATAGTCAACGCAAAAAAACTCACAAGGTACTGCAAAACCTGCGGAAACCTTACAGAAGGTGATATTTGCAGTATATGCGGAAATTTCAAAAGAGATCAATCCACAATCTGTGTTGTTGAAAATGCAAGAGATATAGCCTCAATGGAGCGTACAAAGGAATACAAGGGTGTGTATCATGTGCTACATGGTACAATTTCTCCGTTAGACGGTATAGGACCAGATGAAATAAATATTAAAAGTTTGCTAAGCAGGCTTAATGAGGATGTAAAGGAAGTAATTTTGGCTACTAATCCAACAATTGAAGGAGAAGCAACAGCCGTATACATATCAAGACTTATCAGACCATTGGGTATTAAGGTAACACGTATAGCCCATGGTATACCAGTTGGTGGAGATATAGAGTATGCAGATGAGGTAACCTTGCTTAGAGCTATGGAAGGCAGAAGAGAATTCTAATATTTTATAAAAATTTTGATTTACTTAATAAAATACATCATCAGCTCAAAAAGTACATAATCATTAAAATAAAGTTCATTAACTACCGGGAAATTGATATTTAATCATTAATTTCCTTTTTGATATACTGAAAAATGGATATGTTGATTATTTTCATTATGATTGGTTTGACAAAACAAGCAGGTTATTTGTAAATTCCATAGTGGAAGTAGTCGTTTCATAATTGAATTTATTGCATTCATCGGTAATAAGCTCCCCGGTTGCCGGGCCAATAAACCAATGATATGGAGAATTTAATGAAAATAAATAGAGATCATTTTGAAATGTGGATAGTATTTTCTGTTATATTTACATTTGCAGCATTAGGACTAGAGTTAATTGAAGGATATAAAATTACGACAACTGCCTTTTATGGATTAAAGAATGCAGGACCTGTTTTGGTAATTTATTATTTTACATTTTACATGATGCTTTATCCTGTATCAATTTTACCATTAACTTTAATAGTTAACAGATATATCAAACGTAGCAATCAAATTTTAAAATCAATTGTGTACATCATTAGTGGCGGATTATGTGGTGTTTGGTTTTTTGACAAAGTGTATGGGCATGCTGATGGTTCTTTTATAAGAGGATATAATTTAAATATCAGCACTTCTATAATCTTATTTTCTATAGCCGGATTACTCTACTTTTTAGTTAATTACAAATTGAAAAAAAAGAATGATTAGGGCATATAGATAATATAGAAGTAGATGTATAAATTGTGGAAGTAGATAATACGGGAAAAAGTGTATAATAAAAGAAACTAAGAAAGGTAGTAGTATAAAGATGTTTAATTCAACTAAATATTATATAATAGTAAGTAATAGCAGTTTTATTATAAAAAAAGATGATGATAATTTTGAAACTGTAATTGAACTTCAATCTTATGTCCCAAATGTTCCTGCTTACCATCACTTATTTGATATTGATAAAAAGGATTATATTAATGATTTAAAAAGACAAATTACGAAATTAAAAATGAAAAACGCAATTATTATTATGCCGGATGATGCAATAGAACTTGAAGTAGATAAAAAAATAGTTACTGAGTTTTTTCTACAACTTGGAGTAAAAAAAGTACAAGTGAATTTTCAATGTTATTATATGAATCATGACAATAAAAAGTATATTTCTATTTCTAAAACCAGTAGAATACTTGTTTTACAATATATTTCATACAATAAAACGATTAATAAAAAATACTATGATAGAAATTTAATTGATATAGACCGAATTAAAAAAGATATTAATGACATTCATGATGATATGTATAGTGTATTACCTGTGTTTGTAAATAATATAAATGATGATATGGAAGTATTTGAGAGTGTTGGAAATTTAATTTCTTTACATGAGTTTAAAACTAATATTAAGAATAATATTAATAAATAGTTCGTAACACGCGGATTATGCGAATTAATTATATATAAAAAATATCTAAAGGTTTTAGTTAAATTATAATTGGTCATACTGCAAACTATTCTATTATTGAAGCAATTATGTTTGTAGGTAATTGCTTCAATAATAGAAGGATATTGTAAATAACTTTATGCTCATTTTCGATAAAATACAAGTGTAATATCATCCTTAATAGATAGCTCTTTTCCGGTTTGTTTGTAACCCATTTTTTCATATAAATAACATAATTTAGCTTCCTGTTTTATTGTATCTAACTCCCAATGTTGTGCTTCTGGGTAAAGTAGCTCTATTATTGCTATAGTCTGTTGAGCATATCCATTACCTTGGTATTTGGGTAAAATATAAATTTGTTTGAGTTTACACAGATCATTTATCTTAATTATTCTTATTGCTCCAATATTTTCATTATTAAGTTGGATAAAGTAATAATCAGAGTTCTCTTCATTTAATCTAGTTTTTGTACGTTCAAGTTTTTCAGCTCCGGGATTAGTGTCATAATCTTGGTATTTTTCTAATAAGTCCTTAAATGACTTTATTTGTAATTCATATAAAACTTCACAATCTGAAACAGATGCTTTTTTTAGAGAAATATTCATTTCCATATACCTCCTAATCTAAACCACGGAACAAATCAAATAATCTTTTGATAATTTAATATAAAATCATCTATTATCACTCTTACAGGCGCGCTAATTTTTTCAGGTATATTATTGACAGTAAAAAACCTTGCATCTTTTCCTTCGGTTTGATCAACTACAATTTGTCCGGAAAAATCTTTGCATATATATGTTGCTGTAACATTATAGACTTCATTACCATCCGGATACTTATAATACAATTTTTCACCGGAATATATATTGAAAATTTTTAGGTTTTTGCATATTAATCCTACTTCTTCATTTGCTTCGCGTATAGCGGTTTCTTCTAATGATTCGCCAATTTCCATTGCTCCACCCGGCAATCCCCAAGCATCATTATCTACTCTATGGTGAAGTAATATTCTGCCTTTATTATCCAAAATAATAATATTTGCACCACACATTATTATTGGTCTTGTGCCTATTAGTTTCCTCAATTCACCAATATAATCTGACATAATAATTTTCCCCTTTAAACATAATCTGATTATGAAGATTTGTAGTATTCCAAATCTTCATTCATTTAATTATATATCATATATTTGACAATTACAAATACTTTACATAATTTATACAAATATTGCTTCTATAACTCTAAAATCCTTTAATGTATTTTTAAATACTGATTGATATTTTTTAAAATAATGTATATAATAATATTGAATATTATATTAGTCGGAGGATATTATGGTATATATATATCGGAATATAGAAAATATCATCAGAAAATCTGCAAAAATGTTTTCAGCTGTTTTAATAACAGGTCCGAGGCAAGTCGGTAAAACAACTTTGTTAAAACATATAAAAGGAGATATTCCATATGTAACACTTGACGATCCTATTTTACTTCAAAGTGCAATTGAAGAAGCCGGTAGTTTTTTTAAAACAACAACACCTCCTGTTATTGTTGATGAAATACAGTATGCACCTAATTTATTCAGTTATATTAAAATGATTGCAGATGAAAGCGGAAAGAAGGGACAATTTTATTTATCCGGCTCACAGCAATTTAAGATGATGAAAAACGTGAGTGAAAGTCTTGCCGGCAGAATAGGAATTATTAATTTACTTGGCTTATCACTACGAGAAATTAAAAATGACAGCTTTAATGAATACTTCGTTCCAACTGAAGAATTTATTGATAAAAGGAAAAAGTCTGTCGTAGAATTAGATTATAAAGAAATCTGGAAGATTATCTATAAGGGCTCAATGCCGGCTATGTATGCTGATGAGCTTGATTGGCAGATGTTTTATGCTTCCTATACAAAAACTTACATTGAACGAGATGTAAGAGAACTTACACAGGTTGGTGATGAATTAAAATTTATTAAATTTATGACAGCTCTGGCAGGCAGGACTTCTCAAATGCTAAATTTGACCTCGGTAGCTAATGAGATTGGAATAAGTGTACCAACAGCAGACAGATGGCTTTCAATTTTAATTTCATCCAATATCGTATATTTGATGAGTCCTTATTATAATAATATTTTGAAAAGAGCGATAAAAACTCCAAAGTTATATTTTTTGGATACAGGACTTGCAGCATATCTTACAAAATGGAATACACCGGATGTGCTTGAGGCGGGAGCGATGGCAGGAGCATTTTTTGAGACCTTTGTTGTATCGGAAGTATTGAAAAGCTATTATAATTCAGGAATTTTAGAACCGTCACTTTACTATTATCGTGATAAAGACGGAAAAGAAATTGATATTATTATCGAACAAAATGGCATACTACATCCTGTTGAAATTAAAAAAACCGCTAATCCGGGAAAAGAGCATATAGAAAATTTCTCAGCACTTAATAAGCTTAGCGGCATTAATCTCGGTACAGGTTGTGTAGTATGTATGTATGATAGGTGCGTACATATAAATGAAAATAATGTAACAATTCCTGTTACATGGATATAATGCTAAAGGCGAATATTATTACAGGATAATACATAAATTAGTATAAAAAACACTCTTTACAATATAAAAATATTAAGAGAGTGTTTTTTGCTTCTCTGAATAAGTTATAATTATGCATTGGTAAGATTGGTTTTAATCATTACAATCTGCTAACATTCAAAGGTTTAAGTGTCGCTGTCGCATAGGTATAGGAATACATTTGTTTAAGAATTGTGTACAACAGTGTTCGAAGCGTAATTACAGGCGAAAGAAAATAGGAATAAAATTTCATAAAATTGTATGGTTTTTTAAAAATTATTGTTGCTAAAAGTCATAAAACATTATAAAATAAAAAAAGCAATATTTTATATTAGATAAGGAGAAATATTATGGGTACGGAAACGAAATTAGTAAAAAAATATGGTCTGTTAACAGCCATAGCAATGGTAGTTGGTATTGTAATAGGCAGCGGTGTTTTCTTCAAGGCTGAAAAAGTTTTAAAGGCTACAGGAGGAAACCTCTCACTCGGTATTTTAGGTTGGGTTATCGGCGGTGTTATTATGATTTCTTGTGCTTATACTTTTGCTGTAATGGCAACAAAGTATGAGAAGGTAAATGGAATAGTAGATTATGCTGAGGCTGCAATGGGTGAGAAATACGGATATTATGTAGGATGGTTTATGGCTATTATTTACTATCCAACATTAACATCTGTATTAGCTTGGGTATCAGCAAGATATACCAGTGTATTATTTGGATTTTCTATTACAGGCGGAGAATGTATGACTATTGCCTGTCTATTTTTGGTAGGAAGCTATGCATTAAATGCATTGTCTCCTATATTAGCCGGCAAGTTTCAAGTCAGCACAACCGTTATAAAGCTTATTCCGTTATTTTTAATGGCAATAGTTGGGACAATCATAGGTCTTTTTAATGGTATGACTATGCAGAATTTTACAACTGTAGCTAAAGAAGTAAATACATTAGAAGCATTATTTACAGCTGTTGTTGCTACTGCTTTTGCTTATGAGGGCTGGATAATTGCGACCAGCATCAATGCTGAGTTAAAGGATGCAAAGAGAAATCTTCCGATTGCTCTTGTTGCAGGTACCTTTATCATTATGTTAGTTTATATTCTTTATTATATCGGACTAGCAGGTGCTGTGCCGAATGAGGTTATGATGGCAGGCGGTGAAGCAGGAGCCAAGACAGCATTTCAAACAATATTTACTTCAGTTGGCGGTTCATTGCTCTTTGTATTTGTTATTATTTCCTGCTTAGGAACATTAAATGGATTAATGCTTGGATGCACTCGCGGTATATATTCAATAGCAGCCAGAGACCTTGGACCAAAGCCAAAAATATTCAAGCAAATAGATAGTGAGACTAATATGCCGACCAATTCATCAATATTAGGCTTGCTTCTATGTGGAGTATGGTTGTTATACTTCTATGGTGCAAATTTGACAGATCCATGGTTTGGATTCTTTTGCTTTGATTCCTCAGAGTTGCCTATAGTAACCATTTATGCTCTATATATTCCTATTTTCTTAATGATTATGAAAAAGGAAAAAGATTTAAGCACTTTTAAAAGATATATAATGCCGGTTATTTCATTGATGGGATGCTTCTTTATGATAATCGCTGCATGCTTTGCTCACAAAATGGCAGTCGTTGCATACCTAATTATTTTTATAATCACAATGATAATCGGAAGTATTTATATTCGTAAAAAATAAGAAATAATAAATTATTTAGCTTGTAAAATTTGATATAAATAATGTATTTTTAAAATATAACATAAAGTAAATTCCGGGTTCGATGTAGCATTGACCCGGTTTTATTATTTTGTAATTAAAATGCTTTATTTTTCTGTGGAAAGATATTTAAATTTAATGTATTATAAATATATAGAATTTTTTTGTATGCTTCAGTATAAATGAAGTTTTAAATCAATTCTTATAAATGTAAAAAGATATACCTATTTAAAAATAATTACGATAGTAGAGGAAATTATAAGACATAAGTATATTTTGTAAGGCATGATGAAAGTAATTGTAGCAGTTTGCAGCAAGACATAACTTTATAATTATATGGGGTAGGGATATGGAAAAAAATAATA
>DAIUCB010000158.1:0-7002 GCA_036846385.1 Bacillota bacterium
TGTTATTAAAGAAGATGTTCCAAAATTATTAAATTCGTCTAGTGAAAAGTTTTCAACACGTTCAAATATATCATTTCTCAATTTTTCTGAAAACTTAGCAGATATAATTGCAGACAGAAAATTAGATATAAGGCTAAATACTATTATTCCTAAAGTAAATAACAGCATTTTAATCCCAACATTGATTACATAAGCTATATTGCCATTTAATATACCGTTGTCAACTATATCAGCCATTAAGGTTGGAATATATAACTCACATAATGACTGAAGCAATACAAAAATGAGAACCCCAATTACTGACAAGGCAAACGGCTTTAATTTTTTAAACATTTTAATCATTTAATCACCCCATACAGAAAATTATTTATAATGATTTTATAGTAAGAATATTGAAAGAACAATCAATTCCATAATTTTAGCTTTTATATTATATACTGATTGACCTTAATATATCCTTTATATCTTAGAATAAAGCAAACTTGCTAAGCAAGTTTTGCTGCAGCTGTGTTTATAGTTTGCTTAAGCTGTTCAACTATTTTTCATTCATTATCATCCTCCTCTTTAATATGGTGCATAAAGCGCTCCCTGTTCATCCACATATGTCCTGGTCCAAAATGCTTTCTATGCTCATCACAATCTTCCGGATTTCCGGAACGCATTTCTTCCATCGATATAATTAGCTTGCTTAATAAATCAGACAGCTGTACCTTCTCACCTTCAGATAAACCAGAACACCATGTATCAAATGTCTCGTGCCTTTTAGAGTTGAAAATACCTTTTGCATAAGTACGCCCTGCATCTGTAAAATATACATTCCAAATTCTCTTGTCATTTTCATTTCTACGACGCTCAACATAGCCATTTTGCTCAAGTTTATCAACCAATTCTCCAAGGGAAGCAGGTCGGATTCGCAATTGAGTGGCCAGCTCGGTTTGTGTTAAGCCGTCATTTCTCAGTAAAGTAAATAATAACATCACCTGCCCATGACCCAAATTGTTTCCGCTTGCTCTTAAACGGAGCAAATAATATTCTCTGTTAATGAGATTGGTACAATAATGGATTTGTTGAATTATTTTTTCTGATACATTATCACTCATATTTGTTTCTCCTTTGCATCTTATTAAGGTACCTTATGATTATAATTATATCTTTATCATTTGTCAAGAATAATTTTAAGGTACCTTATTATTTTAATATTATTTATATATTAAATAAAAAAACCTCACAGAAAATATAAATGCGAGGCTTTTTCATTTTGTAACTATTTTTATTAATTTATTGAGATATCAAATATTTTATATATCATATCTGTCACTTCATCGGGATTTGATATATAAAAGGATAATCCGTTTTTAGTTTTTGTATTTCCCGGTAATACATGAAAATCAATATTCTCTGTTGTCATTCCTATCGAGCTTACAGCTAAGGATGTAGACTCTGCTAATGAAAAGTCCGTACCTGTAAATGGGTAAACCTTACTTATTACCTTTGGTAATTTAAAACTCAAGGCTTTTTTTATCGCGGCCTTAACAAAATCCTGTTGAGCCTTTATTCTTCCCAAATCTCCCTCTGCATAACCGGTATAGCCTTTATAATTAGTTTTTCTGAATCTTAAAAACTCCATTGCCGTATCACCATAAATAACCTGCTTTCCTTCAGGAATATCTATTTTTAACGGAGGGTCTGAATATGGATCAGAGTATTTCATATGAAACGGCACTTCTACCTCAACGCCGTTTACTGCATCGACAGCAGCCCTGACACCGTCGTAATCAATAGTTATATATTTGTCTATTGTTATTCCTGTAAGACTTCTTACCATTGATTTAATTCCGTCAATACCCTTAACAGTATAAACACTGTTTATTTTGTTGTTAGCACTGTTAACAAAGCCATCTCTTTCTACATATGTATCTCTCGGTATAGATATAATATCTACCTTTTTTGCTTTTGTATCATAGCTTGCTACCATTATCGTATCGGTTCTTTCATGTTCCAAACCTAATAACAGAATATTAACTCTGCCTTTTTTTGTTATAGCCTTTTCCAGAGGAGTAGCATTTGGATCCTCTTCCTTGCTGCCTGTAATTCTTTTAAATATATCAGATGCCTCTACATTTCCCGGGAAACCCTCTGTATAAAAGTATAAACCTCCTGCAATTATAAGAGTAAAGCATAAAAGGGAAGTAAAAAACACCTTAAGAAAATATTTCAATTTTAATTCCTCCATAAATCCATAAATATGAATATCCTAAATTATAATACCACAAAAAATTCGTTTGTAAAGAATTAATATTTCTATATTTGATAAAAACTGCCACCCGGGCAGTTTTTTATTGTTTCTATAGCTTTTCCTCATATGCTTCTTTAAAGTTCATTATTATTACATCGCTTTCTAAATATCTGGCAAAGGTGTATATAACGTCGGAAAGTCGGTTTACGAATTTAAGTACCAAATCACTTACAGTATCCTGTTTTTTCAAGCTGATAATTCTTCTTTCCGCTCGTCTGCAGATAGTTCTGGCTACATGAAGTGAAGCCGAATCAACTGATGTGCCTGGTACTATGAAGGCATCAAAGCCCTTAATTTTAGGTAAATATTCATCTATAATCCTTTCAAGGGCAGCTATGTCCTCTTCCTTTATTTTATATGAAAATTTACCCTCTTCAACAGTAGCAAGCTCTCCTGCCACAAAAAACAACCTTTTTTGTATTTTGAAAAGAATTTGTTTTATTTGTTCATCCTCAACAAATTTTGCCGCAAAACCGATTGACGAGCTAAGCTCATCAATTGTACCGTATGCTTCGACTCTTAGTGAATCCTTGTCAATTCTGGTACCATCGAAAAGTGAAGTTTGACCCTTGTCTCCCGTTTTAGTATAAATTTTCATAAATGCCTCCTTATTAATATAATTCTTAATCAAGATTATCCAAGGTATGTAATTTAAACATTTCATCTGTAATTCTGCCGAATTCCGCTAAGGATAATGCTTCTCCTCTGATTCCCGGATCTATATCAGCCTTTTCCAAAACCTCTCTGACATCTTCCTTAGAACACCCTAAATTACTGCTTAAACTGTTGAGTATTGTTTTTCTTCGCTGCCCGAAGGAGCCTCTTATAACCTTGAACAGCATTTTTTCATCAGCTACATCAATTCTCGGTTTTTTTAATATATCCAACGTAATTACTGCGGAATCAACCTTTGGTCTAGGCATGAAAACGGAGCTCGGAACAATCATTGCGATTTTAGTATCCGCTCTGTATTGAACAGCCAATGAAATTGCACTGTATTCCTTTGTATTCGGTTTGGCATTAAACCGTTGTGCCACTTCCTTTTGAACCATAACTACCATTTTTGATATATTATATTTATCCTCCAGAACCTTCATTATAATAGGAGTAGTTATATAATATGGCAGATTGGCTACAAGCTTTACATCCATTCCCTCAAATTCTTCGATAATAATTTTATCAACATCAATCTTCATAAAATCTTCATAGATAATTTTAATATTGTCATAAGGAATTGTATTCTTATGAACCTCTGTCAGACTTTTATCTATTTCAATTGCAACTACCTTTTTAGCTCTTTTGCACAAGCATTGAGTAAGTGTTCCGAACCCGGGGCCAATTTCTATAACTCCTGAGCTTTCATCTATATCTGCAGCATCAACTATCTTATTTATAATATTTCCATCTATAAGAAAATTCTGTCCAAGGCTTTTACTGAATTTAAAGTTATAGCTATCCAGTATATCCTTCATCACTCTAGGTGAATAAAGCTTCTTATCATCCATATTATTTCCCCTTTTAATTTTCAATGTTATCTGTAATTAATTCACAGTCATTTATTTTTTTAATAGCCTCTTCGAGCTCATCTCTTGTAATGCCAAAGCTGTTTAAGCGTTTTAAAAACTGTTTAGCACTGCAATATCCTATACCTAAAATATCTCCTGCAGCAGCTCTTCTTTTTGAGGCATTTTCATTTCCGACCAACTCATAAAATATCATATCGCTGTTTGTAAACTCAATTACATTTTCTGATATTTCTGCCTTTGCATTCATAATTGCTTCTCTTATTTCCTCAGGGGACGCATTTTCCACTCCTATATTACCGTTTTTATTTGCCTTATCTCTCGGAATAAATGCATGCTTGCAGTTTTCGATTTCTGATGATAATATATTCCTTATTTTTTTCCCGGGATAATCGGGATCGGTTAAGATTATTATGCCTCTGTTTTTTGAAGCATTTTTAATTAATTTTATTATTTTATCATTTATACCCAATCCGCTTGTTGATAATACCTGAGCATCAACTGCCCTTTTTACGGCAGATATATCCGATTTTCCTTCAACTACTATTATTTCTTTAATCAATTTTGTTATTCTCCCTTACAAAGCATTATTAGCTCATAGACTAAATGCTCATACAATAATCTTCTATATTTAATTTACAATATACACTATTTTTTTCATTTTGCATATAGCTTTTATATATATTAAAGAAATTTATAATAATCCTTAAATAAAAATTGCCCGCAAAGCAGGCAATTTTTATTTGTTACTTATTGATATTAGTTTTTATGGGGATTTGCCTTATCTAAATTTAATCTAATATATAGACCTTTACAGGTCTGATTCCAAATCTCTCACAGGCAGCGTTATCTTCCATAAATAAATCTATTTTGTTACCTTTTATTGCTCCCCCAGTATCCTCTGCCGTAGCAAAACCGTAGTCAGGACTGCCGTCGGTAGAAGCTATATAAAGCTTCGTACCAAGAGGTATAACATTCGGATCTACTGCAACTGTGCCCGGATGAGCTTTTGTTCCGGACGCTGTAATCCCATAATAGGAATCACCGGGATTTTTACCTGTACTCTCATAGGATAAATCGTAAGCTGTAGCTCTCATAACAAGCTCATCAGAATATCTGAAGCCTCCTCTTGAGGTTGCTACAACCTGCTTTTTAGTACCTACTTCGATTATTTCATCAACAGGCTCTGTATAAACAATTCTTTCAAGGCTTTTGGAAATCATTTTATCATCCTCATATATCATTTGATAAATATATTCATTCATTCCATTTGAACCTTTTTGTATTACTTTTTTATGTCCTTCATATTCGTTTCCATTATATACTGTCTTTGATTCATAATTTACACCGCTTTGCACTATATCATATTTTAATGAATACAGCGGTACTTCTGGTGCTGCATTTACAGTGCTTATTTCTCCTAAGGTGTCTGCAAATGCAAAATTTTTCATGTTCTTTTCATTAATATCATAAGTTACAATAAAGCTCATTATCAAAATTGTTATTACTAAAAATGGGTATATTTTCTTTCTTTTCATCTTTCCACCTACCTTTAATATTATATCCGAAATTGACTCCCCTCGTCGTCAATTAAAGGTATAAATTTTTCTTAAGAAAAATTTACTTTTTGTATATGTCACAATCAATACATTATAGGCAATCCCTTGCAAAATTCCCATTTATTTTGCATAAAGCATATTATATATCACGTTTACAATATTTTCAAGTTATTTTTTTTTATAGGGTCTTTAATATATAAAAGCTTTGTAATATTTTAATATGTAATTGGACATATATAAAGTAAAAATCTCTTGCATTAATGGCTATTATTAACAAAGATTAAGAAATTATTCTAAATATGAAAAAAAAAACAATTGTTATGCAATTGTTTTTGATAAATATTTAATAATTTTGACTCTAATATTATATATTTTCGAATTTGAAATTTGTTGTATTGTTATACAGCTCTTTCATGATTTTTTCGAATAATACGCCTTCACAGCTCGGTGTTTTTGCTTTATACGTCAACCGTACACAATCGGATACGAATCTTGATGCTTTTTCTATAGCTATAGGAAGACTGTTATCGTTAAACAGATATCCGATAAATAGAGAGGTAAATAAATCTCCTGTTCCCGGATACCTTGCATCTATATAGTCAAAAGGAATTTTATAATATTCATTTTTATTTTCATCATAACAAACATTAATATGCTCGCCCTCATCAGTATTTATACCTGTCATTACTACTATACTTGGTCCTAAATCACTTAGCTCCTTTAAAAAGCTCTTAATTGTCTTTATGCTTATATTATCGGAGGAATAGCTTTCACCTGTTAAAATACATGCTTCGGTGAAATTTGGTGTTATTATATCCGCTTTTTCTACCAAATGAATCATTTTATTTATCATTTCTTCCGTATAGGTTTTATAGACAATACCATGGTCTCCCATTACGGGATCCACAACTATAAGAGTATTACTTTTTTTGCTTTTAATTTTATTTATTATATCAAGCATTATATTTATTTGTCTTTCAGAACCGATAAATCCGCTGTATACACAGTCAAATTCCGCAGAATTCTTTTCCCAATTGCTGTAATATTCCTCCATATGATCGGTGAAATCATAAAAGAAGAATTCCTTATATTCAGAATGATTGCTTAAAAGTGCTGTCGGTAACGGGCATACCTGACATCCAAGGGATGACAGTATCGGCAATATCACCGTCATGGAGCATCTGCCTATACCGGACATATCGTGAATAGCTGCAATTTTAGGAACATTATTTTTCATTTTTTTCTCCTGTCATATAAATCTATTGTTATAAATATAATCTATGTCTATCACTTGAAAAAGGTACAGTTTTATGTATCCTGACAGGGTCAGATGCTCTGTTTTCCATATGTATATAATCAACCCAAATTTATTTATTGAAAATTCATCAAAAACATGATATAATTCTTCATATTATGACTAGAAAGAGATGTGATTTTATTAATAATAATTTACCCGTAAAAAATACAAATGCTAAATTAAAAGAGCTTGATTATATGAGAGTGATTGCCTGTATCGGAGTAATAATAATTCATATTTCTGCTACAGGGGTTACTGATTATATCAAAGGCAGCTTACCTTATATTATTACTGTTATAATAAACAGAAGCATGCAATTTGTTGTAC
>DAIUCB010000159.1:0-6977 GCA_036846385.1 Bacillota bacterium
AGGTTAAGCAAAAATTCAAGTACTCTGCTTTAATACTTGAAAGCGATTATTACAGAAGAATAATAAAATAATAATATTTAAAATAATGATTCACACCAAATCTCTTGTTAAGATTTGGTGTGAATATTATTTAACTGTTAATTCATATTGACAGCTTATAGGGCATTGAGTGTATGTAGAGTTATTTATACAATTAGAATTAATCTTGTTTTTTAATATCGTACCTTGCTTTATACCTTGTACTTCCTTATCATCAGCTAAAACAACCTTATAGCCGATTCTTTTATCCTCGGAGGGCTGAAGTCCTCCTATATCCCATTTTAGAACAGTTCTTTTGTCGAAGGAGTATACGTTTCTGGGCTCCATATTAGATGAATCTGCCACAAAGTCAAGACCATGATCTAATATACTCCTGACATAAACACCTCTTACCATGTCATATTGACCTGCCTTGCAGTTGATATAGAATTTGGTAGTTTCTCCAATTGATATTTTATCGTCCTCGCATTCTACCGTTACCTCATAATCCTTTGCTTTTGATTTAAAGCTGCATGAATCAACCCTGCTATCATAAATTAAATGACCGTTAAAAAAAATATCGCTGCCGTGGGGTATTTTTTTGCCTGAATTTTCTGAACAGTTTTCTGTATACCTGTCAAATAAACAAATATCAAAGCTTATTATGTTTTCAGAATCAGCAGACAGTGAAATATTATTTGCAAAAACAATGACATTATTGTTGCCTATTGATAAATTTGGCTCAGCCACACTGATTTTAGACAGGATTATATTATCAGGACCGACCATATGTAAATTATCCATATAATGTATTCCATTACCGAGAGTTACACTAAAGGAGCACAGATTAGAGTCATCAGTCTTATTGCTTAATATAATTTTAACCCTATATATATTAGCCGGTAAAAATGCAGTATTTAGCAGACCTGCTCCCTTTAATAAGCTTAGCGGAGCGTCTATAGCAATATTGCAACCATTCATACAATTCATCCCTTTCATCCCTTTCATACCTATATTTTAACTTTAATAGAATAACATATAACCTATTGTATTCCTTAGGGCGTATTTTGTGATTTTTAAAAATGGTAAATTAAATTAAAAAATTATAGAGTTATATTAAAAATTATGCTAAGCTATATATAACCTGACTTAGGTATCAGACATTAAAAAATGGAGATAACTCTTAATTAAAAGCTGATGCAAATTGTGCAGCAGCAGCTTTTTGATTTATTGTTAACTTTATAACTTTATGGTATTATAATTTGGTGAAAACTTTATATTTTTCGATTTATATTTCTATTCTTTACGAGGAGATTATTTGAATGAAGATAAAATTACTCTCTACTTCAAGATTTTTTCTAACAATAATTTGCATAATTCTAATTTTATTAACTCTATCCGGGTGTTCTGTTGAAACAGCTGGAAAAGAAAACGACTATTTGTTAAATACTCAGTGGGATCAAGCAGATAAGTATGCGAAATTTTGTCCTGATAATGACAGAGCCGGTTGCTGGTCAACTGCAATGGCACAAATATTTTACTTTCATAAAATAGAGCCTTCCGGTGAAGTGGATTATGAAACAACTTTAGGATATAAAGTAAAAGAGAACTTAGATTCATATGATTTTAACTGGGATTTGTTTGTTGAAAAGCTGGATGACAAAACTCCTGAAAAATCCATAGATGAGGTTGCGAAATATATTTATTATATGTCTTTAGTGTTGGAAAAAGATTTTAGTACTGGTCAATATATAACAGTAAAAAGTGAAATTAATAATAACAGAGAAGATTTAAATGTTGAAAATGCAATAATTAAGCTGGAAAAACATTTAAAATGTGAAGTCAAGGATTATCATTATTCTAAAGAAGATCTAGAAATACATTCTGATGAAATAGAAAAACTTATAAAAGAGGAAATAGATTCAAAAAGACCCATAATGGTGTATATTCAAGCCGGAAATTCAGGCCATGCAGCTGTAATTGATGGATATTCCTATTTTGATGGGAAATTTTTAGTGCATATAAATCAAGGGGCAGGAGGAGTAGCAAATAAATGGTATGATTTTCATAAAAGCTTTTCAAATCAGCTTGATGATATGAATCACAGGGTGCTTTTAACTGTAAGACCATTGGAAAATAAAATTGCAAAGTCAAAAGCAACAACTTTAAACAACAATGATTACTTAATAAAAACACAGTGGGATATTGAGGGAGATTATTCAAAGCTGTATCCTTTAGATAAGCCTATTGCTTTTAATCCTGTAAGCTATTGGTCAACAGCTTTGGCACAAATCCTTGCATATCAAAAATATGAACCTACTGGTGAAATAAGCTATACAACAAGTTCAGGACTTGTAATAAACGAAAAATTTGATGTTAATAAGTTTAACTTTGATTTATTTGTAGAACGACTTGATGCTAAAACAAAGAAAGAGTCTATTGATCAGGTAGCCAAATATAATTATTATATTGAGGTAGTTTTAGAAAATGATTTTGGGCTGCATGAATATATGACAATAACAGAAGATGAATCAAATGTAGATGTTAAAAGAGCAATTGATAATTTAAATAAATATTATAAGTGTAATGCTCAAGTTTACACATATCAAGGTAAAAAAATAAAATTATCAATGGATGAAATAAAAGAATTAATCAAAACACAAATTGATGAAAAATATCCTTTAGCTTTTTATTATAAACCAAGTTCGGGAGATGGCAGTTGTGTAATTATAGATGGCTACTCTGAGGATAATAGCAAATTTGTAGTCCATTTAAATTCCGGCAGGGATGGGTGGAATAATCAGTGGTATGAAATAGAACAGTTGCTTTATATGAAATACATTTTAATAATAACAATTAATTAATTTTAATCTGTTTCTTCCCTTATTTTTATTTCGTTTTCTTTTTCTAAGGAAAAAATTTTTACTGGACAATTGACTACACAGGTGTTGCATTTGATGCAGTCTGGGTGGTCAAATTGATTTTTGTCAGAAAATTCTTTATAGAGCCTCAAGCTGAAGCGGACAGAGATGCTTACTTATTATTATTTTGGGTATATTTATTACAATAATAAAAAATAGTTTAATTTTAATTAAATTGAATGGGAGGATTATATGCGATACACTTTTATATGTTATTCGAAATGAAGCACTTGCAAAAAAGCCAAGGGTTGGCTGGAAGAAAATAATATTGAGTTTGAGGAAAGACCAATAAAGGAACAAAATCCAAATGAAAATGAACTAAAAGCGTGGATTGAGAAAAGCGATTATCCATTAAAGAAGTTTTTTAATACAAGTGGCACACTTTATAAAGATTTAAATATTAAGGAAAAGCTTAATGATATGTCAGAAGAGGAGCAAATTAAACTTTTAGTGACGGATGGTATGCTTGTTAAAAGACCTATTCTTGTTGGTGATGACAAGGTTCTTGTTGGATTCAAGGAAGATGATTGGAAGGAAAAGTTGTTAAAATAGTAGAGGTTAGGAACCGGTAACGGGAGGTTGCTGTGCATCGCATCATCCTCCTGCACCTATTATGCCCGCGTGAGATATATGCTAATTTTGCTCCTAAAGATTTATCGTGCTAACTTCTAAAGACGGGTTTTTAAAAATGGTAAAATAAATTAAAAAATTATGGAGTTATACGGAAAATTATGCTAAGATATATATAAATTAAAAATTAATAATAATAATATAAGGCGGTATAATATTATTGATTAATTAAATTTTTTTACAGGAGGAAGCAATATGCCAAAGATAAAAATTTACACAAGTACAACCTGTTCTCATTGCCACGCAGCAAAGGATTACCTGGAGGAAAAGGGACATAGCTACGAGGAAAAAAATGTTTCAACCGATCCTCAAGCAAAAAAAGAGCTTATCGCCATGGGCTTTATGGGAGTTCCTATAATAATGGTGGATGACAATATAATAGAAGGCTTTAACAGAAATAAATTAGAAGAATTATTATAACATTATCAGCTATAACTGTATAATCAAAATCGTAAAGTTGAGAGATTAATAAATTATTTAAGGGGGTTTTCCATGAAAATTGAAGAATTGCAAAAAATTGAGACCGGTTTCTTGAAAACGCCGATTCATAAGCTTGAAAATCTAAGCAAAAAGTTTGGCGTAAATATATATATTAAAAGAGATGACATGACCGGCTATGCATTAGGCGGAAATAAGCTGAGAAAGCTTGATTATTTATTAAAGGATGCTCTTGATAAAAACTGTACCGTACTGCTTACCTACGGCGGAGCACAAACTAATCATGGCAGGCTTACAGCAGCAGTTGCTGCAAGATTCGGACTAAAATGCGGCATAATTATGGATGGACCTGCACCGAAAAAAGCATCGGGCAACCTAATACTTGATAAAATGTTGGGTGCTGATTTATTTTTCATGGATTACACAAGCTTTAAAAGGGAGCCAAGAGAGGTTTATAAGGTAAAATACAAAGAGCTGTTGGATAAAACCACTGATGAGGTTGTGAAAATGTATGAATCCGCCGGTGAAAAGGTATATCTCATTCCTGTCGGAGGCAGCTCACCCCTTGGTGCTGCAGGCTATGTAATGGCTGTTAAGGAAATAAAGGAACAGCTTAAAGAAATGAATGTAAAAATGGATTATGTGTTTTCGGGCTTTGGTTCAACAGGCACCTATGGAGGCTTATATCTCGGAGAAAAGTACTTTAATGCAGGATTCACTCCTATCGGAGTTTTTGTATCACATAAAAGCGATGCAGAAATCAGAGAAAAAGTAGATTATATAAAAGAAGCCAATAAATATTTAGAGCTTGGAGTTGATGTTACATTAGATGACATGTGGATAGAAAAGGACTATGTAGGTATAAGCTACAATGTACCCGATGCTGAAACAAGAAAATATTTATATCTGATGGCACGAGAAGAAGCGATTATCCTGGACCCATGCTATACGGGAAAAACCTTCAGAGCCATGATAGATATGATAGAGAAGGGTAAAATCCCTAAAGGCAGCAATGTAATGTTTCTTCACACAGGAGGCGCTCCGGGATTATTTTCTGAGGAACATTCAGAGGCAATGCAGGAGGAGCTTTGGGGTGAACAAAAAGAATTCAGACTCGATTAATTTTGTGAATTTTATATTGAAATTTTTACACCATTTGTAAATGTGACAATAATTATCAAAAAAAATAAAAAACTTACATACTATAAATTACAAAACAGTAAACAATATAATTATCAAGCAAATATTTAGACAGCTGTTAAATTGATGCTTTTTAATATATAGGTCTTGAAGAAAAAACAAAAAACCGGATTATGCCGGTTTTTTGTTTTTAAACATTTATTTATTTAATGCAACCATCAAATCATCAAGATTCATTCCATGAACGGCAGCAGCTTCTTCTAATGTTTCCATTTGAGCTCCGGGGCATCCTACACATCCCAGTCCGTGTGCCATAAGTATTTCAGCTGCATCCGGTCTTGCCATTAAAATTTCACGTATAATCATATCTTTAGTAATTGCCATTGAATTACCTCCTTAGTGAATTAGTAAATAAACATTACTTACATAGTATTATACATTATGAGAAAAACTTATTCAATGATTTTGTTAAATTTTAAATGCCAACGTATTCCCTAAATTTATAATAAAAAACTGTTTGAATCATAAGTTTAAGTATGATATAATTTTTTTATTCACAGTAGAATTGTTTATCAATTCTTTAAAATATAATACATAAAGTAAATAAATATTAATAATGAACTAAGATAACTGAATATATACATGATAATTTTGCAGGAAATAAAGGAGAGATAAAAATGTATCATAAGTATAATGATAAAATTAGTTGCATGAAGGAATGTATACAAAAGAAAAATAAACTGACGGGGCTTTTAAAGCAAACAGAGCAAGATTTAATTCAGGAGAAATTAAAATTAAATCAACTGTTAAATGAATATGAAAAAGAAAATCAGGATGTTTTAAATCTGGAGGCAACTAATATCACTTCTTTGTTTTATACAATTCTCGGTAATAAGGAAGAGCAGCTCAAGAAGGAAAGACAAGAGGTTCTAAAAGCAAAGCTGAAATATGACCAATGTAAGCATAATGTAGAATATTTGGTTGAGGAATCAAAAAAGCTTGTTGACGAGCTTTCTGAATTAGAGGGTTGTGAAAGCGAATATGAAGAATTAATAAATGAAAAATTGAAGAATATTTCCATAGAGGATAAAGACACAAGTGAAAAGCTCAAAAAATTGATAAAAAGAAAAGAAAACATACATGCAAATATCAAAGAGGTTGATGAGGCAATAGAGGTTGGAGAGGCTACCCTAAAGGCTGTGGAAAATACAATTAACGCACTTGAAAAGGCAGAAGGCTGGGGCATATGGGATATGATCGGCGGAGGAATAATATCTACCGCTATAAAGCATAATCATATAGATGATGCCAGAAATTATGCCGAAGAAACACAAAGATTATTAGGGAAATTTAAACGGGAGATATCAGATATTAATATGATTACAAACTCTGTTATATCCGTAGGAAGCTTTGAAACCTTTTCGGATTATTTCTTTGATGGCTTGATATGTGATTGGATAGTGCAGTCAGAAATAGGAAAATCCTTAGATACCGTAAAAAACACAAAAAATCAAGTAGACAGAGCAATGTCAAAGCTTTACGAGGAAAAGGTAACGGAAGAATTTATGCTGCATCAAATGGAAGAGCAAATTAAAACAATAATAGAAGAAGCTTAAAGATTCAAAAAAGCTCCGATACTATTTTTCAGAGCTTTTAGGTAAAAAAATTCAGTTGACATTAATCAATATACTGGTTATAATTAATTTTGCTGTAAAGCATTCCGGAGAGATGTCCGAGTGGTTTAAGGAGCACGCCTGGAAAGCGTGTATACGGGAAACTGTATCTGGGGTTCGAATCCCCATCTCTCCGCCAAAAGATTATGACTCTTTA
>DAIUCB010000160.1:0-6976 GCA_036846385.1 Bacillota bacterium
CGGAGGTGTGTTTAATTCTTTACCGGTAAATATGCTGATCGAAAAAGGCTGCAAAACCATTATAACAATCCGTTTGAAAAATGAATTTTATGATTTCAGTAAATATGGAAATATTAAAATCATAGATATTGCACCTGATGAGTTTCTCAGTGAAACACTTAGTGCAGATCAGGAGAGGATTAAATGGATGATAAACAAAGGTTATGAAGATGCAATAAAGATCTTAAAAGAAAATATAAATGATTTATAACAGTTAACAATCGGAAACCAATGCAGCTAAAGGCTATATATAGTTGCATTGTTTTTTTTATTGTATCGTCATCTTTACTATATAATAGATATGGAGAGTTGCAAGTACGGATGTCATTATCATTTCCTGTTGCACCGAATTGAGATATAGATCTCCGGCGGGAATTGTGCAGCAACTCTTTTTATCAATATTTATTTAAATAATAAACACTTCCTTCATATATGGCATATTCTATATAAAGGAGGATATAGAATATGCAAAATTACAGTGTTTATGTCCAAAATAATATTATTGAGGAAAACTTATATTACAATAAAAAAATATTACTAAGTTATAAAATTGAGTATCCTCAGTTTTTCTTGCCTAGATTTCAAAATAATTTAAATAAAATTAATTTATATTACAAAAATAAAGCATACGAGCTTCAGAAAACATGTTTTAAAAAAATATTTATAGAAGCTATCGAGGAATATAATTATTCAATTTCCAAGGGTTATCCGGTAAGACAGTTTCAAATATTATTGACTTATAATATAACCTATAATCAGTATTGCGCGTTAAGCTTATATTTTGAACAATATGATTATTTAGGCGGTGCTCATGGAATGACATATAGATATTCAGACACATGGGATATAGAATCTGCAAATAAAATAATATTGTCGGATTTATTTCACGAAGAAGTAAATTACCAGAATTACATTAAAAACATTATAAATAATCAAATATATTTAAAACAAAAATATGATAATAATTTTACCTTCTTTGAAGATACTGAAAAAAAAGTAGCGGAAACGCTGAATACGGATAGCTTTAATTTGACCGCAAACCCGTATGGCATAATGGTTTATTTTCAGCTGTATGATATTGCGCCATACTCAATGGGTATACCTGAATTTTTTATACCATATAACCCAAAAACAATGACCTGGCCTCATTGTAATTCTGAATAAATAAAGGCAGCAAATTAATTTGCTGCCTTTATTTATTATTATAATACAAGAGACGGAGGTGCATATACTCTGGTTCCTAATTCTGTATCCAGCATATATAAACTTTTAGCATCTGTACCAAAAAGCTCATATTTTTTGATTAAATCCTCAGAATTTTTTTCCTCCTCACCCTGTTCCTTAATAAACCAATCCAAGAATTGCATTGTACGAAAATCTTTTACCTTAAAGGCTTCATCATAAATATTATTAATAGATTCGGTAACGTATTGTTCATGCTTCAATGCTTCATCAAGGGGTGTTTTGTGGCTTGAAAATGTAATATTGGGAGCTTTTATTTCCTCCAAGGTTACTTTTGATGAGTTGTTTTGCAGGTATTGCATGAACAGCATAGCATGGTCCCGTTCCTCTTGGGCCTGAACCTTAAACCAATTTCCAAAGCCGTTTAAGCCTTCATCTAAATAATAATTTGACATATCGAGATATAAATATGCAGAATACAGCTCTTTATTAATTTGTTCATTTAGTAGATTTGAAACCTTATCATTAAGCATTATATTTTCTCCTTTTTAGAATTTTATCTGTATATATAATACCCTTAATAAGTAAATCAAAACATTTTTTTATAATTACATCAATCACTTCTTTAGAAAATTAACATACACTATATGGAGGTGATTGCTATGGAGTATGTTGAAAAGCTAGTAGTAACAGGGTATAGTCAAAACTAATATATTCTTTTCCTTTTGGAATTAACTGATGATTGCAACTATGAATTCATGAAAGTATTACCCTTTACCAATATGGAGAAAATAGCAGTACATAGCATTTTAAATGCAGAAAATGCTATATATCTGGCTGATTCCCATAATAATAAAATTTATAAATACGATTTATGCTTAAACGAATTTAATGAAACTACTGTAGGAAGAGATCCTCGTCATATGTGCATAAATAACGGCAATATTTACGTTACCAATTTTGAATCGGATAACATCTCAATAGTAGATAATAATAGTTTTATCTTAGCCGGTTCAATACCTGCAGGCATTAAGCCTCATGACATTAAACAAAGCAAAAAAGATAATATGCTATATATTTCATGCTATGAGGAAAATCAAATAATTGAATACGATCTGAGCAGCTGCAACTCCAGGTATATTAATACAGATGGTAAACCTATGCATATTTATGTAGATGAAAATAAAATTATTGCCATGACTTACTTTGTGAATGGCAATATATACAGCAAAATAAATATTTTAAATATTGATACGGAAAAAATAGAGGATGTTATAAAGATTAAGGGGCTTGCATCCGACATTGAATATGATATCAGAAATAATTTTGTGTATGTAATAAATATTGAAGATAAAAGTCTATATGTCATTGATACAAAAAAAAGAAATATTATAAAAAAGATATATTTAGGCGGATATCCTGAAAGCTTATCTTGCGGAGCAGAATATATTTATATAACAAATTCAAAGAAAAAACAAATAACTATAATAGATATAGCAACATTATCAATATACAAAAATATTGATCTTGGATTTACACCCGATTGCATTAAGGTATTAAATAATTAATTTAAGTCAGTAGTCAGTGTTTTTATTATGCTTCCGAATATTTCTTCAGGATTTGAATCCCATTTTTTGCATATATTTTTTGCTAATTCATCAGTCGGAACATTTATACTGAGATTAAAAATGACGGATTCATTTTCCATTACCTGAAGATTAACAATATATACATCATCCTTTCTTTTATAATAATGTCCTATTAATTCTCTTTGTCTTTTTAATTCTTTTTTTAGATGTGAGAAATTAGAAGCCACCTCGTTTGTAAAATATTCCGGCAGCTTTTCACTGAACATATCTAAAGCAGCAGTTCCTGCTTCGGCAACCTTATAATATTCATTTCCGTTTTTAGAGGTTAATTTAATAAACTTTGAATCACATAAGCTCCCTAACAGCTGTTGAAGAGAAAAATAATCCATATAGTCATTTTCCAATATATAATTGGTTATTTCAATGTTTGTAAGAGGAATATTAATATAGTTTAATATATATAAAAGCTTTAGCTTATCCTGTGCAATTTTATTTCCGCTTTCCATTTTAAACTCCCTCGTTTAGTGTTTATTTAATTATACCAAAAATTTTATTATACACAATACTAAAATGTGAAATTATGTATATAGACTTTTATTTTAAAGTGATGTACAATAAGTATAACATAATATCTTACATTAAGGGGGTTTGAAATGAAAAAAATCTATATTGCAATAATAATATTAATTCTGGCGATTTTATCTATCAGCGGATGTATAAATAAGCAGGAAAATAGTGAAAATAGCCAACCAACGATAGCTACGGGAAATCAAGGATCGGAAAAATCAAACGATACTGAGCCTGCAAATGAATCACAAGAGGAAAAACCGACAATCAAATCCCCTGTTGAGGAAATTGATATGTCATTGAAACCAAATGAAATTGGGGAAATAATGATTCTTATGTATCATGGGATAGGTGATGAGGAAACAATTTGGCAAAGAACACCCGATAATTTCCGTAAGGATTTGGAATTTATGTACCAAAGTGGGTATAGAATGATTAGCTTAAATGATTATGCTAAGGGTATAATTAAGACAGAAGCAGGGTATACACCTATTATTTTAACCTTTGATGACGGCAGGCAGAATAATTTTGACATATCTGAGAAGGACGGTAAATATGTTATCAATCCAAATTGTGCGATAGGAATATTAGAGGAATTTAAAGCTAAATATCCGGACTTTAATGTTACTGCAAGCTTTTTCCTAAACACAAATCCGTTTGGTCAGAAAGAGCTTATTGAATATAAGCTGAAATGGCTGACGGAAAATGGTTATGATATTGGAAATCATACCTATAGCCATAATAAAATGCAATTTATGACCGGAGAAGAAATTCAGTCTGAATTAGGTTCGGTTAATAATATAATACACAAATATATACCTGATTATGCGGTTGAAACCTTGGCACTTCCTCACGGCAGCAATCCAAAGGATGAATATATAGCTGACATGCTGGAAGGTGAATATGAAGGAAGCAGTTATAAGAATATTGCGGTTCTTGATGTAGGCTGGAGACCATCATATTCTCCATTCGATACCTGTAACGATTTTACAAATTTATATCGCGTTACAGCAAGCGAAACAAAGGTAGACGGATGTGGAATGTATGACTATTTCAAACAGTTTGCCGAAAATAAAAGAGATAAATTTATCAGCGACGGAAATCCTGAGGTTGTGACAATTCCTAAAAAATATGAGGAATATATTAATATGAGTATTGTAGGAGACAGAATATTAAATATATACGAATAAAACCAATGTAACCGATGTAAATAATGTAAATAATATAAATAATATAACTGATATAATGTGAATTTCATTATATCAGTTTTTTATTATATATACTAAGTTCTCATGACATATATAATAAAATTGTTCTCTGTCAAGCCTCCTCCGGCGGCAGTTGAATAGCAATTTTTTAAGCCTGTCTTAATAAAATCTAAATATAATTTAATTATATTTAAATTTTAGAGGAATGAGGCTTGATATAATTGCATTATATTTTATTTTTTTTCATTTATGCTTTTTTAGGCTGGTGTACAGAGGTAGTATATGCTGCAGTCAATACGGGAAGGTTTGTAAACAGAGGTTTTCTCAATGGTCCAATATGTCCTGTTTATGGTTTTGGAGTATTGATTGTTATTTATGTTCTGACTCCTTTAAAGGGAAGCTTACCTTTGTTGTTTTTAGGCTCTGTTGTGCTGACCTCTGCATTAGAATGGATGACCGGCTGGATTTTAGAAGGAATTTTTCATAATAAATGGTGGGATTATTCTGATGTTCCATTTAATTTAAACGGATATATTTGTTTGAAATTTTCACTGATATGGGGACTGGCATGTCTGCTGGTAATTAATATTATTCATCCGTTAGTATATGATGTAATTAAACTGATAGATATCCGAGTTGAAAATGTTTTGGTAAGCTTGTTTTTATCATATATAGCAGTTGATATTACAGCAACGGTACAAGCAATATTAAAGCTGAACAAGCAGCTTGAACAAATTAATGAAATAGCTGTGAAAATACGTAATTTATCAGATGAAATAGGGGAAAGAATATCATCTGAAAGCCTAAATATAATTGAAAAGGGCGAAAAACTTAAAAATATGATAGAGGAACAAAAAGCAATTGCCTCAGATGCTTTAGAGGAAGGCAAATCACTGGCAAATGATTTTATAGAAGAGCAATTATCAGCATTTGGGCAAAAACTTGATAAATATAAGATTGTGGCTTTTGAGCTTAAAGAAAAACGCGATGAATTATTAAATAAGTCCTTCTTCGGACAAAAGAGATTACTGCATGCATTCCCGGATATAAAGTCGGTACGCTACAAGGAAGCTTTAGAGGAGCTGAAGCAAAGATTATTAAAAAATAAATAATTTAACTTCACTACAGGGTAGATATATAGCAATAATATGAAAAAAAGTTGAAAAAATAACGAAACAGGTTATAATAATACATATAGTGCAGGAACGCTTGTTTATAGATGAGCGTTTAGAAATACTTATTGCATGGGTGGTGTAAACTATATGAACAGTGAATTACATAGCATTATTTCAGAAAGCAACAATATTGTATTTTTCGGAGGTGCGGGAGTTTCAACTGAAAGCGGCATTCCTGATTTTAGAAGTGTAGACGGTTTATATAATAAAAAGTATAAATACCCTCCGGAAACAATATTATCCCACAGCTTTTTTATCAGCAGAACTCAGGAATTTTATGATTTTTACAGAGAAAAAATGTTATTTTTATTTGCAAAACCAAATGCAGCTCATGAAAAGCTGGCTTTATTGGAGAAAAATGAAAAGGTAAAAGCCGTTATAACACAAAATATTGACGGTCTTCATCAAAAATCAGGAAGTAAAAATGTTTTGGAGCTCCATGGATCGGTACATAGAAATTATTGTATGAAATGCAATAAATTATACGGTGTTGAGGTTATTTTAAAAAACAGAGGTATACCTAAATGTGATTGCGGCGGAATAATTGAGCCTGATGTAGTATTATATGAAGAGGAGCTTAATTATGACATATTGGATAAGTCTGTTGAATATATTAAAAATGCCGATGTATTGATTGTCGGGGGTACTTCTTTGACGGTATATCCGGCTGCAGGTTTGATAAATTATTATAAAGGCAGCAAGCTTGTGCTTATAAATAAAGCTGTAACCTCATATGACAAAAGGGCAGATTTGGTTATAAATGAAAGTATAGGCAAGGTTTTTACGGAGCTGTAATTGCATAATTGAAATGAGGAAATTTATTATTACATTATTTAAAAATAAATGAGGAGAATTATTATGTCAAATTTATTGATGCCCTTGAACAGAGGAAATTTAAAATTAAAGAACAGACTGGTTATGCCTCCGATGGCTACAGGTAAATCAGAAGCAGATGGCAGAGTAAGCAAGGAAATTTTAGATTTTTATGATGAAAAATCTAAAGGAGGATATATTTCACTTTTTATCATTGAGCACAGCTATGTTAATATTCAAGGCAAGGCAAGCAACAGACAGATGTCGGTATCCGACGACAGCATGATAGGAAAATTAAGCAATCTGGCAGAGATTATACATAAAAATGGTTCTAAGGCCGTTATGCAGATTAATCATGCAGGAAGTGCGGCAAGCAGGGATATAACAGGCTGTGATGTAGTCG
>DAIUCB010000161.1:0-6962 GCA_036846385.1 Bacillota bacterium
TGACTTGCCGGGAATATACGGAGCAGGTGCTGTTCAGACTTTAATGAATGTTTATGGAGTTAAGCCGGGTAACAGAGTATTAATGGTAGGAGCAGGAAATATAGGATTAATAGTAAGCTATCAGCTTATGCAGGCAGGAGTAAAGGTTGTGGCAATACTTGATGCTGCTCCTAAAATCGGAGGATACTTAGTTCATGCTTCCAAGGTAAGAAGAATGGGAGTTCCGATATTGACTTCTCATACTGTCAAAGAAGCTATCGGCAAGGATTTTCTTGAAAAAGCAATTGTTTGCGAGGTAGATGATAAATTCCAGCCTATACCCGGAACAGAAAAAGAATTTGATGTGGATGTAATGTGTATTTCAGTAGGACTTACTCCTTTAAATGAACTTTTGGCAATGAGAGGCTGTGAAATGAAATTTGTGCCTCAGCTTAGCGGAACTGTTCCTGTAAGAAATGAAAATTATGAAACCACCGTTGAAAATGTATTTGCGGCAGGTGACATAACAGGCGTTGAAGAAGCAAGTGCCGCAATGGTTGAGGGGTATTTGGCAGGACTTTGCGCAGCGGCAAAAATAGGACATAAAACTGAAGACTTTGAAGTCAAAAAAGCTGATTTTGTCAAACAATTGGATGATTTGCGCTCAGGTCCCGTAGGACAGCACATATTATCGGGAATAGCTCAAATAGTAGTAAAATAAAAAATCAAAAGGAGGTTCAAAATGTTCGAAAAAACAGGAATTCCAAGCAAAGAAATGGTAATGGGAAAATTTCCTTCAATAGATAGAATAAACAAGGGTCCGGTTGCTGTTGTAGAATGCTATAAACAAATACCATGCAACCCATGTCAGACTGCATGCAAATTTAATGCAATACATGTAGGTGAGGATATAAATAATATACCAGAGGTTAACAGGGATAATTGTACAGGCTGCGCAATATGCTTAAGCAGATGTCCGGGGTTAGCTATTATGGTGGTAGATGGTTCAAAATCTGATAAAACAGTAGAAATTAAAATACCGTATGAATTTTTACCTCTCCCTAAGGAGGGCGATGTTGTTAAAGGCGTTGACAGAGAAGGCAATTACTTGACTGATGTTAAAATAGTAAAGGTTTTAAATCCAAAATCCTTTGACAGAACACCTATAGTTACATTTGAGGCAGACAGGAAATATATATATGATGTAAGGAATATTAAATTGGAGGTGCAGTCATAATGGATGAAAATACAATAATCTGCAGATGCTCAGACGTTACCCTCAAAGAGGTAAGAGATCTTATTAAGCAAGGCTATGTTACTTATGATGAAATAAAAAGAATTACCCGTATAGGTATGGGTCCATGCCAAGGCAAAACCTGCGGACAGATGGTTATGAGAGAAATCGCCATAGCTACAGGTCAACCTATGAAAGATGTAAAATTCCAAACTAACAGACCTCCTGTAGTAGGTGTTAAATTAGGATTAATTGCTGAGGAGGGAAGAAAAAATGAAGAATAGTGCTGAAATTGTTATCATAGGTGCAGGTATATCAGGATGCTCAATAGCATATAACTTAGCAAAAAAAGGTGTAAAAAATATAGTTGTCATTGAAAAGAATTATATTTGCAGCGGTTCGACAGGCAGATGCGGAGCAGGTGTCAGAATGCAGTGGGGAACTGAAATGAACTGCAAAATAGCAAAGAAAAGTATTGAATTTTATGAACATGCAAATGAAATACTTGAATATGACAGAGATGTTGAATTTAAACAAAGCGGATATTTATTAATAGCCGATACAGATAAAGAAATAGAACAGTTTAAAAAGAATATAGAGGTTCAACATGCTTGTGGAATACCTTCAAGAATGGTAAGCCTTGAAGAGGCAAAGGAAATAGTACCATATTTAAATACAAGCGTATTGAAGGGTGCAACCTTTTGTGAAAAGGACGGCTTCTTAAATCCGTTTACTACAACAGATGCATTTTATAAAGCCGCTAAGAGGCTTGGAGTAGAGTTTAATACATTTACCGAAGCAACAGGAATAAAGGTTGAAAATAATAAGGTTGTAGGAGTAGAAACAAACAGAGGATATATTGCTACAAATTGTGTTGTTAATGCGGCTAACGGCTGGTCAAAGGGAATATGTGAGATGGTTGGAGTTGATATTCCTGTTTATTCGGAAAGACACCAGATTCTTGTAACTGAACCGGTTGAACCGATGCAAGGACCGATGGTTATGTCCTTTGGACTTAATTTATATGTTCAGCAATCACCTCACGGCTCATTTATTATGGGCAGGGGAGATGCTAATGAACCGAGAGATCTCAGAATAACATCAAGCTGGCATTTCATTGAGGAAATGGCTAAAACAGTAGATTTGATACTTCCTCCGATTTCTAAATTAAGAGTTATAAGACAGTGGGCAGGACTATATAATATGACTCCTGACAAACAGCCGATTTACGATAAGGCAGAAAATGTTGAAGGCTTTTACATGGCAGTAGGCTACAGCGGACATGGCTTTATGTTCGGACCTATTACAGGTGTGGTTATGTCGGAAATGATACTTGGCGAAAAGCCGACAATAGATGTAAGTATGCTTAATTTGAACAGATTCAAAACCGGTAATTTACTTCTTGAACCATCAGTAGTATAAATTAATAATAAAAAATTTAATTAAGTATAAATTAAATTAATTAAATATTATTTAGGCGGGTTGACTTTTTGTAGCCCGCCCATTATAATATATAGTGGGGTTATCTTTATTTTACGAGATGAGGAAAACCTTTGCATTATTATATTATATTAATAGGAGGGTAAAAAATGACAGAAAAAAAAGCAAAATTTTTAGGATGGTATTTTAATACCTCGCTTGTTTGGAGAGTTTTAATCGCACTCGTTTTAGGAGCTATAGTAGGAATAGCTGTGGGACCTGATATAGTTGTTATCGAGCCGTTTGGAACTTTAATGCTTAAATTGCTGCAATTAGTTATACTTCCGCTTATTTTCTTTGCCATTGTCGTAGGCGTGGGAGGAACTCCTGCTTCCAAAATGGGCAGAATAGCATGGAAGATTATGGCATATTACTTACTTACTACATTGTTTGCGGCAGCATGTGGACTACTTTTAGGTCATATTTTCAAACCCGGATTAGGAGCAAATATTACAGGAACGGCAGATGTTAAAATAGTTGCTTCTGAAGCACCCACAGTAGGCAATATTTTAGTGAATATGGTACCTAACAATGCGGTAGGAGCCTTTGCCAGCGGGAATTATTTACAGGTATTGATTTTCGGAGTTTTAGTAGGGCTTGCAATCTCGATATTAAGTGACAGCGAAAATGAAAGAACCAGAAAAACTGTAGAGAATTTTCTGACATTCTGCGAAGGCGGTTCTGAAATAATGTATAAAATAACAAAGGGAGTTCTTGAATACACTCCTGTAGGAATCTTTGCATTAATTGCCGTACTTTTTGCAACGCAGGGAGTAGAAGTAATGGGTTCTGTAGGTAAATTAATTTTGGCATGCTACATAGGCTACATATTCCAGATATTCTTAGTATACGGCGGAATTTTAACCGCATTTAAAATGAACTTCAGAAAGTTCTTAATGAACATAAGAAGTGTTATGCTTATGGCTTTTGCAACAAGAAGCAGTAACTCAGTTTTACCTTTATCACTGAGTACTTGCGAAGAAAGATTAGGAATATCAAGAACAGTTGCGGGCTTTACTCTTCCTCTGGGAGCACAGGTAAATATGGATGGAGAAGCTTATTATCAGATTTTATCTGTAATGTTTGTAGCAAACGCTATAGGAGTTAAGCTTACAGTTTCCAGCCAAATTCTTATGATTCTGGCAGTTACATTAGGTTCTATCGGTACTGCGGGAATTGCAGGTGCGGGTCCTGTTGTATTGATGGCAGTTATGGGAATGGTCGGACTTCCGGCTGAACCCGGCTCTGCAGCAGCTGCAGCCTTTGCTTTGATACTTGGTATTGACGTAATCCTTGATATGGGAAGAACAACCGCAAATGTAACCGGTGATGTTGTGGGTACAGCTGTAGTTGCAAAAACAGAAAATATGATGGATTACAGTAAGTGGGATGATTACAAGAAAGCAACAGCCGATAATTAAATTTTAAATAAGAATTAAATATTTAGTACATTTAGACAAAGTACTTTTGTATCTAAATGTCCTATTTTTGTAGCATATAAATAAGTGAGATATTATGTTGATTAATTTATTATAATGTACTATAATAAAAATACATAAAAAATTATTAGAACAATTGATAAGCTGTCGCTCAATCAATTGTTCGTGAGAATGAGGTGTAAAATGAATAAAAAATATTTTGATAAGCTTGTAGCTATTTTAAAGCAGAAAAACATGGATGCAATATTAGTTGCTCCTTCTGAAGAAATGGAATTCATAATGGGTCACAATACTCATTTATGCGAAAGATTTCAAGCTTTGATAATAAAAAATGACGGTACTTATTTTTACATATGTAACCTCCTTACAGTTGAAGAGGTTCAGGCTGTTTTGGGACCTGAAATTAAGGTATACGGATGGTTTGACGGTGACGGTTTCATCGATACTGTTAAAAAGGCTTTTGAAGAAAACAACTTGATAGGAAAAACCATAGGAGTAAATTCTACTGAAAGAGCATTTATCATACTTCAAATTATGGAAGCATTAGATGTAAAATTTGTCAACGGTAAACCCCTTCTTGAAGAAATGAGAATGATTAAGGACGAGGAAGAGCTTGAAAATCTCAGAATGGCTGCACGCATTACCGACGAATCATATGAAGAGCTGCTTAAATTTATCAGACCCGGCATTAAAGAAGTTGATATAGCAAATAAAATGAATGAAATATTCAAAGCAAAGGGTGCAGATGAAGGCTTTACAATGGTTTGCTCCGGACCAAATTCTTCATATCCTCATTATGCGGGAAATCAGAGAGTTATTCAGGAAAAGGACATGATGATACTTGACTGGGGCTGCACTTATAAAGGAATGTGTGCCGATATGTCAAGAACAGTATTCGTAGGAGCAATATCCGACGAAGAAAGAAAAATATACGAAATAGTATTAAAATCTCAGCAAGCAGGTGTTAAAGCTGCTGTAAACGGTGCCTTCATACCGGATGTTGACAGAGCATCAAGAGGGATTTTAGAAAAGGAAGGCTACGGAGATTATTTCTTTACAAGATTGGGTCATGGCATAGGCTATTCAGTACATGAAGCTCCCGACATAAAGGCAAGCAATCCCAGACACCTTGAGCCCGGTATGGTATTCAGCATTGAGCCCGGCATATATATAGCAGGTAAGGTGGGAATGAGAGTAGAAGATATTGTAGCCGTTACCGAAAATGGAAATGAAGTTCTCAATAAGGCTTCGACAGATATAAAAATAGTTTGCCCGATTAAATAATGTTAATTACGGTGATGCATATGGATAGTACCAAATGCATCACTTTTATATTTTAATAAAAAAGCGCTCTTTTCTATTAAAATAAAAACAAGGATTATCATGACGGAATATCCAATGTTATTAGTTTAGTACGGTAAATGGCTCCGGTCTCCAGACATAGGTTCGCAGCAACTATTATATAGATTACTAATTTTTCGGTAATCAAATTGTTGCATAATTTAACTTGTAAATTATCAATAAAAAACTTATAATATTAATGGTATGAATTTATAAAGGAGACGGATATGGATTATAGGGATAAAGCTTATATGCTGCACCAAAATGCTGTAGTTGTTGATACTCATCTGGATCTGGCTGTGGAAATATACAACAGATATTTAGCCGGTGAAAGGGAGATAATAAAAAAAAGGTATCTGGAAAATTTCAAAAAAGCCGGATTTAATATTATTGTATCATCATTATTTATAGATGATAAATATTTGCCTGAAATGGCGTTGAAAATCAGTCTGAATCAAATCAGTGCGCTTATGGAGGATATCGAAGAATGTAATGGTGAAGTAATGCTTGTAAAATCAAGGGAACAGCTGAATAAAGCAATTGAAGAAAATAAAATTGCAATAGTAATTTCTTTTGAAGGACTGGAGCCTATCGGAACTGAGATAGGACTGCTGAACATTTTTTATGAACTGGGTGTCCGAGCCGCCGGTTTGGTTTGGAGCAGGAGAAATTATGTCGCTGACGGCTGTCATTTTAAGCCGGTTGAAGAGGGTAAAAAAGGAGGACTTACTAAATTCGGGGTTGAAGCAGTCAAAATGCTTGAAGCTAAAAATATGATTATAGATGTAAGCCACCTAAATGATGAAGGCTTTTGGGATGTTGTTAAGTATACAAATAAACCTATAATTGCCTCCCATTCATGTGCAAGGAGCATACATGACAGCATGAGAAATCTCACCGACGAGCAAATTAAAGCTGTTTCTTCTAAAAATGGAGTTATTGGCATAAATGCTTACAAAAATATAGCAGGTGTTAAGGAGGGAGATGATCCTGTTAAAAAGCTGTGCGATCATATTGAATATATAGTCAATTTAGTCGGAGCTCAACATGTAGGCTACGGCTTTGATTTATGCAACGGACTAAATGACAGCGAACCGAAATTTAAGTTTGAGCCATCAAATTGTGACAGCATAAACTCCCACGCAGATTCCTTATTATTGACTGAGGAGCTTTTAAAAAGAGGAATGTCAGAAGATAATGTCAAGTATATAATAGGTGGTAATTTCTTAAGAATTTTCAACGAAATACTTCTTTAAGTATTATACAAAATCAAATTGAATGGAAGTGAAATAATGAAGTATTTAATTAAGGAATGGGTAGTACCTATTGTAATTGCTCTTTTTATTGTACTTTTTTTAAATATATTTATATTTATTTTAGTAACTGTGCCAACCGGGTCCATGGAGGATACGATTATTCCCGGAGACAGACTTTACGTTAATGAGCTTTTTGATATAAGCACTGCTCAAAGAGGAGATATATTGGTGTTC
>DAIUCB010000162.1:0-6874 GCA_036846385.1 Bacillota bacterium
AGTCATCCACACTGAGCTTCCTACTTCTATTTCCTGACCGGAAGGCACGCTTTGCTTCATAACCAATCCTGCTTCAACCTCATCGCTGTTTTCTTCATTGATCTGTCCGACAACAAGACCGCTTTGAGTAATTTTCAATTTAGCCGTCTCAACATTTGAGCCGATTAATTTAGGCATAGTGGTATAGGTTACCTTAGGTCCCTTGCTTACAACATAATTCACCTTATCATCTATTTCAGCAGGTGTATCAGACTTTGGACTTTGGTCAATTATTACGTCTATCGGTACTGTCGAACTAAATTCCTTAGTTACCTCACCTTCCTTAAGTCCCATTTCTGCCAAAATAACTGGAGCCTCTATTGCATATTTGCCTATCAGCTTTGGAACTTTTATTTCCTTTGAGCCCTTACTTACTACTACCCCCACCGGGAAATCCTTTTTAAGCTTAGTTCCTTCATCTACACTTTGTCTTATTATTTCTCCTTCTTCATGCTCATTGTTAAATTCTCTGTTTTCCACCTTAAAGACTAAGCCTAAATCCTCGATAGTTTTTTTTGCATTTTCTTCATTTTTGCCTATTAAATCCGGTACTGTAACCTCAGGTACATAGAACATAAGCTTAAAGCCGATTATTCCCCCAATTACAGCTACTGCCAATGCACTAACTATAGCCAATATCGTAAGCTTAATATTTTTTTTGTCTGAGCTCTCTGACTCCTCCTGATTGGTTTGTGCGGTATTTATATTATCCGTATTTTTATTGTCCGTATTTTTATTGTCCGTATTTTTATTATCCTTAGTTTTATTTTTCCTGCTTCTTTTACTTTTCCCGCTTTGTTCTTTATCATATTCTTCATCACTGAAAAATGTTTTAAATGCCTTATCTGAGTTTTCGTCTATAAGATTTATGTCAATTACATTTTTTTCATCTTCAGGGTTATTTTCAATATCATTTTCTATTTTAGGCAATATTATTGTCGGAGAATCAACGTTCTCTTCTTTCTTCATAAGTATATCATTTCTGACAAAGCCATTGATTGAATTCAATGAATTTAAAAATGCCTCTGCATTCTGGAATCTATAGCTTTGGTTTTTTTCCAAGCATTTCATTATTATATCCTCCAAGGCCGGAGAAATATTAATATTGCTTTCTTTTTTTGACGGTAATATAGGTTTTTCTTGAATTTGCTTCATTGCAACCGATATGTGATTGTCTGCATCAAATGGAACTACTCCTGTAATCATTTCATACATAACAATTCCCAGTGAATATATGTCAGATTTATCATCAACATATCCGCCCCGAGCCTGTTCGGGCGAAAAATAATGCACTGATCCGATAACATTCGTAGTATTGTTTATAGTGGAACTTGATGAAGCTCTTGCAATACCGAAATCTGCTACCTTCACTGTTCCTCCCTCGGTCAGCAATATATTTTGCGGCTTAATATCTCTGTGAACTATCTTATTATCATGGGCATGCTTTAACGCCTCGGCTATTTGTCTTGAAATTATTATTGTTTCCTGCTCGCTTAATCTGCCGTTTCTTTTGATATAATCCTTAAGTGTTTCACCCTTGACATATTCCATAACGATATAATATATATCGTCCTCTATTCCGGTATCATAAATATTAACAATATTTGGATGGGTAAGGCTTGCCGCAGACAAGGATTCCTGTTTGAATTTTTCTATGAAATCAGGGTCCGAGGTCAATTCCTGCCTAAGCACCTTTATTGCCACAAATCGGTTGAGTACTTTGCACCGTGCCTTATATACGACGGACATTCCTCCTCCGCCTATTTTCTCCAATATCTCATATCTATTGCCTAAAATTTTACCTATCATAAATTATCACCTCTAGAATCGTTATCGATTATAATAACAGTTATATTGTCTGTTCCTCCATTGTCGTTGCTAAGCTTAATTAACTTTTCCACGCTGCCGGAACAGCCGTAGGTTTTTATTGTCTCAATAATTTTATCGTCTGATATATGTGTTGTAAGTCCGTCAGAGCATAATAGCAAAATATCACCGTCTTCAAGCTCTATTTCAAATATATCAGTCATAATATATTCTTCACTGCCGATTGCTCTTGTTATGACATTCCTTTTCGGATGTTTTTTAGCCTCATCTACCGTTATTCTTTTTTCCTTAACCAGCTCGTGTACATATGTATGATCCTCTGTTATTTGTTTTATTTCATCATTTCTTAAAATATATGTTCTGCTGTCTCCCACATTGCCTACATATGCTGTATTTTCAATTAAATCTACAACAACCATCGTAATGGTAGTTCCCATTCCGAAATACTCTTCATTATTATAGGCTTCCTCTCTCACTCTTAAATTAGCAGCCTCTATACTTTCATTGATAAACTTCGGCACCATAAAATCTTCATTAGCATAGCAGCATGCAAAATATTCCTTTATAACATTTATAGCTATACTGCTTGCAATTTCTCCGGCTCTATGCCCGCCCATGCCGTCGGCAACAGCATATAAATTATATCTGCCCTTTTCCTCTATTATCAAATTATCTTCATTATTTTCTCTGATCATACCTTTATTTGTATCAAAGTATACTCTCATAAAGCACCTCATTTTTTCAAAAAGTTATTTCTCAGCTGACCGCATGATGCATTTATATCGCTTCCCAGCTCACGTCTTACAGTTGCATTTATACCTTGGTCTGATAACACTTTTTTGAATTTTTCAATGTCTATATTTGTTGAAGGGTTAATATTGCTTTCCTCAACATAGTTGCAGGGTATCAAATTTACGTTGCATAATTTATTTTTCAGCAGTTCACTTAAATTTTTAGCATCTGATAAGGTGTCATTAAAGCCTCCAATCATAATATATTCAAAGGTAAGCCTTCTGCCTGTTTTATTTAAATAGTAATCACATGCTGCAATCAACTCCGGCAGCTTATATTTTTTTGCTGCAGGTATTATTTCCTCTCTTTTTTTCTGAAGTGGTGCATGAAGAGAAATTGCAAGAGTTATAGGTAAATTTTCATCTGCCAGCCTATAAATATTCGGGATAATGCCGCAGGTGGACAGTGTAATCTTTCTCATGGATATATTCTGACCTTTTTCATCATTTATAATTTTCAAAAAATCAATAACATTTTCATAATTGTTTAACGGCTCTCCCGAACCCATAATTACAATATTTGATATCTTATCCTTTATATCCTTCTGTATTAGATAAATCTGCTTTAACATTTCAGCTGCGGTCAAATTACGAATGAACCCATTCTTGGTTGATGCACAAAAAGTACAACCCATTTTACAGCCGACCTGAGAGGATATACATGCAGTATTGCCATGTTTATATTTCAAGTATACACTTTCAACTATATTTCCGTCTTCAAGTTTTATAACATACTTTTTTGTTTCATCAAGCTTTGATTCAAGCTTCAGCTCTATCACAGCATCGGTGAATTCATAATAATTTTTCAGCTTATCTCTTGTCAATTTTGATAAATTAGTCATTTCATCAAAGCTGTCAACTGTTTTATTGTGCACCCAGTCAAATATTTGTTTCGTCTTAAATTTCGGTTCTCCAAGCTCCACCAAGCTCTTTTCCAGATCCTCAAAGCTTAAATTTTCTATTTTTATCATACTTTACCTTCTTAAAAAGAATTGTAATTCTAATGAATTTATTATAAATACAAAATAATTGTATGAATTATATCATATTTTTTTCAGTTTCGCAATAAAAAAGCCATCCATATCGTGTATATGGGGATATATTTCAATGTAGCCCTGTGCAGCTGTATTAAAACAATTTTTTGTTTCCTGTGAAATATCTGCCGGTACAAAAGCTTTGTTTTCTTTTAAAAAGCTGTTCACGATATCAATGTTCTCCTCCTTGTTTGTCGTGCAGGTCGAATATACCAGAATTCCGCCGGTTTTAAGATACTTGGAGCTATTTTCTAATATCTTATATTGAATTTCATTGATATTTTTGCCCTCAATATCTTTTTCCTTATATTTTATTTCCGGTTTTCTCCTTATTATTCCATAGCCTGAGCAGGGAACATCGACTATGCAGTAATCGGCTCTTTCTATCAAGGAAGCATCTATAACCGTTGCGTCATATTCCTCTGTTTTTATATTTGTAATTCCAAGCCTTTTAGCTTCTTTATTTATTAAGGTAAGCTTTTGTCTGTAAATATCCCTGCTTATAATGGTTCCTGTATTATTCATTAGCTCTGCGGCATTTAATGATTTACCGCCCGGAGCGGCACATAAATCTATTATTAAGCTGTTCTCTTTGGGATTTAAGACCTGACCGACAACCATTGAGCTTTCCCCTTGAACAGAAAACAATCCGTTTTTATATTCCTCAAGCTTATCTAATTCCGATGGATTCTCAACTATTAAACCTTTGTCGGCAATCTTGCACCTATGAGTGATAATGCCTTTGTCTTGAAGCTTTGACACTAATTCATCCACAGAAATCTTTAATGTATTAACTCTGATTTCCAGAGGTGCTTCCGCATTGTTTTTCATCAAAATCTCTTCAATTTTATCGCTGCCAAAATTCTTTATCCATTTTTCCACCAGCCATCCGGGATATGAGTATTTTGTACATAAATACTCTTCATATGGCAAATTATTCATATCTTCAATTAATTTATCCTTGCTTCTTATAATATTTCTGAGTACCGCATTGACAAATTTTGATGCTTTAATGTTGCCTGTATCCTTTATATGCTGAACGCTTTCATTTACAACAGTATTCTCATAAGAGTTTTGCAGAAAAAACAATTGAAAAACCGCTAATCGCAATGTAACTAAAATTTCCGTTTCAAGCTTCTTGGTTTTTGCAGACGATACCTGATTAATTATCCAATCTATAAATATTAAATTTTCTATCACACCTAATACAGATTTTCTATATAGGGCATTATACCTATGGTTTATATTTCTTATATCATTATTAATAACCAAATTCGAATAGGATTTATCCTTAAAAATCCTTTTCAGCGATTCGATAACAGAAGCTCTGTAGCTGCTTTCCAATTTTAACCCTCCATTTGAAGCTCTATTTCAGTTTATTAAAATGAGTTTCTTTAAAAAATAAAAGGTTGAATTCATCAACCTTTTATTAATTATAATACATTTATTGTTATAATACAATATTTTTATCTAAATTTTATATTTATAAATCATATTTGTATCGTTGTATCTATTTCAACAATATTTTTTCGGGGAATTTATTGCCCCTTAAATATGTACTTATGTTCATTCTGTTTTTCCCGGGCATCTGCAGCTCTTTTATTATGATTACTCCGTCAGCTGCCTGAATATATATTCCTTCATCGGCTGCTTTAATAACAAATCCCGGTTCAAATTCAGGCTTAGAAATAATATATGAAGCTTTATACAGCTTTACAGCTTTTTCTTCCATTATAAAATATGCACATGGCCAAGGTGAAAGTCCTCTGATTTTATTATGAATATTTTTTGCTTTTTCATTCCAATCTATTAGGGTGTTTTTCTTGTCAAGCATAGGTGCATAGGTTGAAATCGACTCATCCTGCTTAATCGGAATAATTTGGTTTTTTTCTATTCCTTCAAGTGTATCAATCAGTAAATCAGCTCCTGCAACCATAAGCTTGTCATGCAGCTCTCCGACGGTCATACCCTCATCTATGTCTATCTCTGATTTTAAGAGCATATCTCCTGTGTCAAGTCCAATATCCATAAGCATTGTCGTCACTCCGGATTTTTTTTCTCCGTTGATTATTGCCCAATTGAGGGGAGCGGCTCCTCTCAGCTTAGGTAAAAGGGATGCATGAACATTTATACAGCCGTATCTGGGTATCTTGAGAACAGCTTCACTGAGAATTTGCCCATAAGCAACTACAACTATGACATCCGGTTCACATAATTTCAGCAGCTCAATACTTTCATTGCTTCTTATTTTATAAGGCTGATAAATATTAAGTCCAAGCTCTTCTGCTTTTTCCTTTACATCCGATTTTTTGAGCTTTTTCCCTCTTCCTGACGGCTTATCGGGCTGTGTCACGACAAGCTTGATATTATGACCCTTCTCATAAAGCCTCTCAAGAGTAACCACCGCAAAACCCGGTGTGCCCATAAATACTACATCCATAATTACACCTGCTTTGATTCTATTTTATCGATAAATAATACACCGTTCAAATGATCTATTTCATGGCATATACATCTTGCCAACAAATCCTCTGCCTCCAGCGTTATCTCTGTTCCGTTTTCATTTGTATAAGCTACAGTGACATTTTTAGGTCTGATTACGGTTCCTTTCACCTCAGGTACACTTAAACAGCCTTCCTGATCTATTTGTTTACCTGAAGCTTTTACTATCTTTGGGTTTATCATCTTATATACATTTCCGTCTTCGACATCTATAACAACAATTCTCTTCAGTATTCCTATCTGGGGTGCGGCAAGGCCGATTCCATCCTTTTCATACATTGTATCAACCATGTCATCAAGAAGTATTTTGATTTTATCATCAATTGTTGTAACCTCTTTGCTTTTTTTTCTGAGTATTTCGTCCCCGTTAATTCTAATATTTCTTAAAGCCATATTTCCTCCTATTATTATAAAATTAAATATTTTCTTCTAAACCGTATCTGTATTAATATTTATGCTGACCTTTATATTTTCTATATCCTTTGACATATATACTGTACGAATAATGCTTTTTAATTCATTTATACTATGATTTGAACATTTAATAAACAGATTTACCCTGAATTCATTGTTTAGCTTATAAATGCTGTGTGGTACCGGTTTATATAACAGCATGCTTCTTTCTTTGATTAAGTGTTCTGTTAATGATTTCAGCTCCTCATGCTTGACAGCTGATGTTTT
>DAIUCB010000163.1:0-6752 GCA_036846385.1 Bacillota bacterium
CAGGGCGGGAAAATTTGATTATGATTGCCAGGCTGCGGCATCTTGCCAATCCACGTCAAGTGGCTGATGATTTACTGAAACGCTTTAGTTTGACTGATGCCTCCGACCGCAGAGTTTCCACCTATTCAGGCGGCATGCGCCGCAGACTTGACATTGCCATGAGTCTGGTAGGGAAACCTCCGCTTATTTTTCTCGATGAACCAACCACAGGGCTTGACCCTGAAGGGCGCATCGAAGTATGGAATACTGTCAAAGAGCTTGCCAGTGGCGGCACAACGGTATTCTTGACTACGCAATATTTGGAGGAAGCCGAACAGCTGGCAGACCGAATCGCTATTCTGCATGAAGGAAAAATTATCGCGAATGGTACCCTTGAAGAACTGAAAAAGCTGTTCCCGGCAGCAAAGGTGGAGTATGTTGAAAAACAACCGACATTGGAAGAAATATTTCTGTCAATCATAGGTAAAAAGGAGGATAATTAAATGGAAATGAAAATAAAATACTTTTTCAGTGATATGGGAGTTATGCTGGGACGTTCTATGCGCCATATTTTTCGAAGCATGGATACTATTATTACAGTCACCATCACTCCGATTGCGATGATGCTGTTGTTCGTTTATGTGTTCGGCGGTGCGATTCAAACCGGTACTGATAACTATGTGAATTATCTGTTACCCGGTATCCTTCTGATTTCGATTTCAAGCGGCATCGCCTATACAGCTTACCGTCTGTTTATGGATATGCAAAGAGGAATCTTCGAACGTTTCCACTCAATGCCGATTGCTCGTTCTGCTGCGCTGTGGGGCCATGTGCTGACCTCACTGGTATCCAATATGATTTCGGTTATCGTAATCATTCTTGTAGCACTCATTATGGGCTTTAGATCATCGGCAGGAATATTGTCATGGTTAGCCGTAGCCGGTATACTCGTCTTGTTTACTTTGGTCTTGACTTGGATTTCAGCGATTGCCGGACTATCTGCAAAATCAGTGGACGGTGCAACTGCTTTTTCCTATCCGCTTATCTTCCTGCCGTTTATCAGTTCTGCCTTTGTGCCAACTGAATCAATGCCGTCAATTGTTCGTACCTTTGCCGAAAATCAGCCGGTTACTTCAATAGTGAATGCAATCCGCGCGCTGCTGTCAGGTCAGCCTGTCGGAAATAATATTTGGGTTGCACTTGCGTGGTGCTTAGGAATACTGATAATCGCATATCTATTTGCAATGCGAACGTACAAACGGAAAACAGCTTAATGTTTAAAGGCATTAAAAAAACATACCCTGCGGCGCAGGGTATGTTTTTATTTTCCTTGATACATATGAATTAGATTCTGATTTTTACCTCTGGCAAATACATCTGTGCGGTTTGGTCCCCAGGATACCGCAGCAGGTTCAGAATCAAGGTAGCCTCCCAGATTCCTCCAATCAGTCCACCTTGTTCCGTTCCAAGTTTTCATAAATAGCTCGTTATCCTTGCCCCGTGCAAAAACATCTATATGGTTCGGGCGTTTAGAGGACACTGCCGGACCGCTTGTCAAAATTCCTCCAAGGCTTTCCCAACCGCTCCAATTATTGCCGTTCCACCATTTGTGAATTAAATCCTGATTTTGTCCCCGCGCAAAAACATCAATTCTGTTAGGACCCCATGATACAGAAGCGGGCGATGAGGTTAATGTTCCGCCCAAATCAACCCAATCCTCCCACCTTGAGCCGTTCCATGTTTTCTTGTAAAGTCTTTGATTTTCACCTCTAACAAAAACATCCAGCTGATTTGGACGTTGCGATGAAACGGCAGGTCCACTTGTCAGCACTCCCCCCAGGCTCTCCCAATTATTCCACCTGGTGCCGTCCCACCATTTATGATAGAGACTGTTATCTGTTCCTCTGACAAAAACATCAATTCTGTTCGGTCCCCAAGATACTGCTGCAGGCGATGAGGTTAATATACCTCCGAGATTTTCCCAGTCACTCCACGAAAAACCGTCCCACCACTTGTGATGAAGGCTTTGATCAGAACCGCCTACAAAAACATCAAGACGATTTATATCCCAAGAAGATGCTGCCGGACCTGTTGTTAATATGCCTCCTAAATCTTCCCACCAAACCCATTCGTCAGGCGGCGGAGTCTCATCTTCTCTGATAGCTTTTAATACTATTTCTATTATTTTAATCAAAATACCATCGATTAAATTCTGAGATATATTAAATTGCCAAAATAAAATATTTATCCATGGATTTTGCTTTTTAAATTGATTGAATATTTGACCTGCCGACTGTCCCGTGCTTTCATTGTTAATAGTAAAGTTAATAACCAAGTTAAATAAATAATCCAACATCATTCTGTTTATTCCTATTTGCTGTAAAGGTGCATATAATTTATCCTCTTGTGAGCGAATAGTTTTCATTATATCCTGTACGTTAACCTTTTTCAGAGCATAGACATTTTGCTGATGAAATTTATCTATAGGAATGAAGGGATGTTCATCAAAAGTATTTTTGTTCATATAAAAACCTCCTTTTTTATTATAAGTTAGTATATGCACTTCAAAGGTACCTTTTACCAATAAATTTACCTTCCTGTCAAAAACATTTAAAGTGATTTAAAATAATTTTGATTCATTAATTTTTCTACACCTTTAATGTCAGAGGATTTCGAAAAAAAAGTAGAATTTTGTAGTAACATTTTTTTTATTACAGAATAAAATACTATTGAGCTTGACTCAAATTTAAAATGAAAAGGTGTTTTGAATGTGCTGGAGTAGAACATGTAATGAAAATGTATTGGGAACCTCCGATTTCAGAAGGAATTGCTGCTGTTATTGCAGATGCTTCTGCAGGTGCTATTGGGGTCGCGACAATGTAGCCGGAGATGCTAACAGAATAGCTCTTAGGGGTCCCGGCTGTATCAGCGGAACCGGACAATGTGACAGATATACAAATAATCTTGTCATGGGCAACAGCAGTTTTGACAGCTTCTGCGGACAAGTAAGTCCGTCAGGCAATACACAGCTTGCAGGTATCAGAAGAAGATGCGGTAACAATGTTTTACCTGAACAAGTCGAAGATTATTTTGAAAATTCAAACGGCTGTCCCAGATAGATTAAATATACTCAGCGGGGATATAACTCCCTGCTGTTTTTATGAAAAAAAACACAATTTTACATATTTTTTGCTTGTTTATTTATATAAAGACGGAAATAATATTTATATAGCTTTTTTTATATGAAAGGAGCTGTAATAAATGAGTAACAGAAATAAACTGGTAGTACCTGAAGCTAAACAGGCATTAAACAATTTGAAGATGGAGATAGCTAATGAGATTGGGTATCCAACCTTCAACGGCATGACATCTGAGATGTATCCTGCTTTAGTTAACGGACTTAGTGTTAGAGAAATGGTCAGAATGGGAGAAAAAATGCTTATTAATAAGAATAATTCTCCTTCTGACGGCGACATCTACTAATTTAAAAGTTAATCGCCAATATTTTCAGCAGGGGAATTTTTCCCCTGCTGTTTAAATTATATTATTAATTATTAAATTGACTGTTATACAAATCTGCATAAAATCCATTCTGCTTTATAAGTTCATTGTGGTTTCCCGATTCTATAACATCACCGTTGTTCATAACCAAAATTAAATCTGCATTTTTGATAGTTGATAACCTATGGGCTATTACAAAGCTTGTTCTGCCTTTGGATAAATCAGCCATAGCTTTTTGAATCTGTATTTCTGTACGAGTATCAATACTGCTTGTTGCTTCATCAAGTATAAGTATTGAAGGGTCTGACAAAAATGCTCTTGCTATAGTCAATAGCTGTTTTTGCCCTTGGGATATGTTTGTTCCTTCCTCATTTAACACCGTATCATAACCATGTGAAAGTGTTTTAATAAAATGATGTGCCTGAGCAGCCTTTGCAGCTGCTATAATCTCTTCATCTGTTGCATTTTCTTTGCCGTATGCTATATTTTCTTTTATAGTTCCGCTAAAAAGCCATGTGTCTTGGAGAACCATACCAATATTATTTCTCAAGCTACTCCTTCTGATATCCTTTATATTGATACCATCAATTGTTATTTTACCGCTTGTTGTTTCATAAAATCGCATTAGAAGATTTACAAGTGTTGTTTTTCCTGCACCGGTTGGACCAACTATTGCCACAGTTTGACCTTCCTTGGCTGTAATGTTCATATCACGTATTATTATTGAATCTTCCTTGTAACCAAATTGAACATGATCAAATATTACTTCACCATTTATATTTTTAAGTACTGTAGAAGTTGGTTCATCCCTTATCTCCTCTATCTCATCAAGAATTTGAAAAATTCTTTCAGATGCAGCTACAGCAGATTGAAGTTGATTCACAATCTGACCTAACATCGCCAGTGGATGATTTAGCTGTTTATTATATTGTAAAAACGCCTGTATGCCTCCTACAGTTATTGCACCTCTAATTCCAAGGATTGCACCGGTTATAGATATAAGTACATAACCTAAATTACTGATAAGATTATTGATAGGCATTATTATACCCGAAAAAAACTGTGCCTTCCACGATGCTGCTGCAAGTTCTTTATTTATCTCTTCAAATTTTTCTATTGATTTATCTTCCTTACCATAAGCCTTAATTATCACATGTCCTGAATACATTTCCTCGACATGTCCACTTAACTCACCGATTTTCTTCTGCTGATTTACAAAGAATTTTTGTGAATGCTTCATAACAATAGTTATCGCAAACATAGACAATGGAATGGAAATAAATGTAATCAACGTTAGCAATGGATTGATTGTAAACATTATTATAATAATACCTACAACAGTTATAACGGATGAAATAATTTGCGTTATTCCTCTTTGCAGTGTTGTGCTAATAGTTTCAGTATCATTTGTAACTCTGGACAATATATCTCCTACTGTGTTTGAATCGAAATACTTTAAAGGCAATTTATTAATTTTTTCGGAAACATCATAACGCATTTTTTTTACTACATTTTGGGACACACTTGCCATTATATATTCCTGAATATATGCAAATATAGAACTTAGTCCATACATTACCAACAAATATATTATAATTGTTTTTATATAATTAAAATCTATACTTCCTAATTTAATGCCTTCTACTAATGAATCAGTTGCCTTTCCTAATATTTTAGGGCTGAGTACAGATAGTACAACACTTATTACAGATGTAAAAAATACCATAGATATTTTAAGTTTTTGAGGTTTTAAGCAATGAATTAATCTTTTTCCACTATCTTTAAAGTTTTTAGGTTTTTCGACTGCTCCTGCTCCACCCATTGGTCCATGACCTCCGGATCCTCTTCTATTATGATTTTCGCTCATTATAGTTCATCCTCCTTTAGCTGTGATGATGCCATTTCTCTGTATACCTCATTTGATAGCATAAGCTCCTTATGTGTTCCTATACCAGAGATTTTGCCTTCATCAAGAACTATGATTCTATCTGCATTCATAATGGAACTTATTTTTTGTGCTACTATAATTACCGTAGAATTCTTTATTTCAGGAAGCAATTTATTTCTTACCTTGGCATCTGTTTTTGCATCCAGAGCTGAAAAACTATCATCAAATATATATATTTCAGGATTACGAACTAATGCTCTTGCTATTGACAGTCTTTGCTTCTGTCCGCCTGATACATTTTTTCCGCCTTGAGATATAAGTGTATCAAAGCCATCCTTCATTTCAGAAATAAATTCGTTAGCCTCTGCTATATCCGATGCATATTTTATTTCCTCTTCTGTTGCATCCTGTTTGCCATATTTAATATTGTCATTTATTGTACCTGTGAATAAAACAGCTTTTTGTGGTACTATCCCTATTTTATTTCGAAGATAATGCTGCGGCATATCAGCAATATTAACGCCATCTATTAATATTTCACCCTCTGTTATATCATAAAACCTTGGAATCAAGTTTATAAGCGTTGATTTTCCTGAGCCTGTACCTCCTATTATTGCAGTAATCTCTCCCTTAACTGCTTTAAAACTAATATCGCTTAAAACAGCCTCATCTGCTCCCTTATATGAAAAGGATACATTCTTAAATTCTATTTCTCCTTTTGTATTATCACCGGCATATTTGAGCACTTTGGCTTCTTTAATTGAAATTTCTGTATCCAGTACCTCATTAATTCTCTTTGCAGATGCTGCTGACCTTGGTATCATTACAAAAAGCATTGACATCATGACAAATGAAAACAGTATCAACGCCGCATATTGAATATATGCCATTAGAGAGCCTACCTGCATTTCTCCAAAGCTTATACGTTTTGAACCAAACCAAAGTATAGCTACAGTAGTTAAATTTAAAATAATCAATATACCCGGCATCAAAGCAGCCATAATTTTATTTGCTTTAATTGTAGTTTTGGCCAAATCATCAGTAGCTGTTTTAAATCTGTTTTTTTCATAATCTATTCTGTCAAATGCTCTTATAACACGAATACCGGTCAAATTTTCACGCATAACTAAATTTAATTTATCAAGCTTTGTTTGCATAGATGAAAATAGCTTGCCGCCAAATTTCAGAACTAATGATATAAGTATAGCTATAGCAGGCAACGCAAATAATAGTATCCATGACAGTCCTGCATCAGTTTTTATTGCCATAAACAAACCGCCTACTGCCATTATCGGTGCCATAACCATCATACGAAGCACAATTAATACTATCATTTGAATTTGTGTTACATCATTTGTGGTTCTTGTTATTAAAGAAGATGTTC
>DAIUCB010000164.1:0-6748 GCA_036846385.1 Bacillota bacterium
ATAAATTCCGCAATCTTAATTTTATTTGTATCTCTTTCTATTTCATCCGCCAGTCTTTCCATTTTTGATGACTGTTCAGCAACTGCAGCTGTCCGCTCAAACAATTTGCTTATATCTTCTTCTTTTAGCTTACCGTTAATTTGTCCTTTGATAATTCGATGTATCTGAAGGTCCGGATACCGTCTTATTGGTGAAGTAAAATGACAATAGTAGGTTGCCGCCAAACCGAAATGCGGTGAGCTTTGAGGAGAATAAATTGCTTTTTTCAACGAACGCAGCATCATTGTATTAATTAGCGATTCTTCCTTTGTGCCTTTTATTTTAGATAAAAGCTGCTGCAGCTCTCGGGGATGTATTTCTTGACTTCCTTTTAGGTTGTAGCCCAGATTATGTATGAATTTGCTGAATTCATACATTTTTTCGTCCTCCGGATCCTCATGAATCCTATATACAAACGGCATATTAAGCCAATGAAAATGCTCTGCTACAGTCTCATTGCAAGCTAACATAAATTCCTCTATTATTTTATTAGATACTCGCCTTTCATATTTTGTAACATCAATCGCTTTTCCTTTTTCATCAGTGATTATTTTTGTTTCGGGAAATTCAAAATCTATACTGCCTCTTTCTTCTCTTTTATGTCTTAATATCAAGCTTAGCTCTTCCATTAATCTAAGCATAGGCAGAATAGCTTCATATTTCTTGCTTAATTCCTCATCATTTTTTTCTAAAATATCCGATACATCCGTATATGTCATTCGGTAATGGTTTCTGATTATACTTTCAAATATTTCATAATCTGTAACTTTGCCTTCTTTATTAATTACCATTTCAACAGACAATGTCAGCTTATCTTCGTTTGGATTTAAGCTGCAAACTCCGTTTGAAAGCTCACGTGGCAGCATAGGTATTACTCTGTCGCTTAAATATATGCTGGTAGCTCTTTTTAAAGCTTCCTTATCTAGCTTTCTGTCCTCCTTAACATAATGAGTAACATCAGCTATATGGACTCCGAGCTTAAATTCGTCATCATTGATTTTTTCAACATAAACTGCATCATCTAAATCCTTGGCATCACTGCCGTCTATTGTGATAATTTGAAGATGTCTCAAATCTCGTCTTCTTTTAAGCTCCTGCTCATGTATTTCTTCCTCTGAAACCCTTTTTGCTTCCTTGATTACATCCTCCGGAAATATTTGTCTTACCTTTTTAGCCAATAAAACTGCTTCTATATGCGTTTTAGTATCTTCGATGTCTCCGATTATTTCAACAATTTTTCCTTCGGGGTTTTTTCTTTTTTCAGGCCATTCGGTTATTTTTACAGAAACCTTATTATCAGATTTTGCATTATTAAACTCTTCCCTGGGAATAAATATATCAAAAGCAATTCTTTTATCATCAGGTACAACAAATCCAAAATGTCTGCTTTTTTGGAATGTCCCTATTACAAACTGATTTGCTCTCTCCAGAATTCTAATTACCTTTCCTTCGGGACTTTTAACCTCCTCAGAGGCTTTCATTGGTCTGACTATTACCCGGTCTCCGTGCATGGCACCGTTCATGTCTACCGGTGATATAAAAATATCTTTTATATCCTTATTTTCCGGTCTTAAAAAAGCATAGCCTTTTTGATTGCCTTCTAATATTCCTATTACAAGATTCATTTTTTCGGGAATTCCGTATCTTTGAGCTCTGGTAAATATTATTTTGCCTTCATCCTCCAGCTCATTCAAAACGATCAAAAGCTCCTTTTTCATACTGCTTTCAATATTAAGCTCCTGAAGCAGCTCATTAAAGGTTAACGGCTTATATGATTCTTCTTTCATAAATGCTAAAATTTTATCTTTTAAATTCATTTTTGTCCTTCTCTCATTTTTTATCTTTTAAAGTTAATTTTTATTTTTTATATTTGCCTCTGGGTGAAATTTTATTTAACAAATCTATATCATATGATATCGTATTTACATCCCTTTGACTTTGCTGTAATTCAGCTGATTCTAAAATTTTTGTTATAAGATCGGTAAAGGATACACCACAGCCTTCCCATAAATAAAACGCAACAGAACCAGGAATTGTATTAATTTCATTAACATAAATATTATTTCCGTTAAGGAGGAAATCTATTCTTGCATTGCCACAGCAATCGATTGCTTTAAAAGCTTCCTTGGCATAGCTTTGAATTTTTATTGCAATTTCATCATTAATATCAGCAGGTATCCTCCTTTTTGCTTCAGAACTATCCTTTATTTTATTGACATATTTATCCTCATATGTTAAGAAATCCTTCCATCCTAATGGTTCCTCACACAATGAAGCTGATAAGTTTTCTTCATATCCCATAACAGCACAATTTATTTCTCTCACATTTTCAAGACATTTTTCTACTATGATTTTTCTGTCATAAAATACTGCTATATTAATGCTCCGGGTTAACTCATCTTTATTTTTTGCTTTATTGATACCGACACTGGAGCCTAGGTTTGAAGGCTTAACAATCAGCGGATACCCAAGTTTTTCTGCTTCGTCTAAAATTAAAGCTTGTTTTTTTCCCCAATCACTTCGATAAAACCAGATATAGTCGACAACCGGTATATTATAGCTTTCAAAAATTTTTTTCATAATAATTTTATCCATACCTACAGCAGAGCTAAGAACTGATCCGAAAGCACAAGGAACTCCATTCATTTGAAATAATCCGTGTAATGTTCCATCCTCCGCATTTGTTCCATGAACTGCAGGGAAAACTATATCAATTACTGTTGAGTTAATTTTTTTAAAAAACCCTTGTTTTATTTCGGGATGAGGATAAAGTATCAGTTTACCATTATTAAAGCATGGTATAACCTCGTAAGCATCCTCGAATTTTTTTTCTTTAAAGCTTTTTATATTATGTAAACAACTACCGTAATACCATCTGCCATCTTTTTGAATATAAATTACCTTAGGTTCATAATTGCTCTTATCAATATTATCTAATACCTGTAACCCTGTTATAATAGATACCTCATGCTCCACAGATTTACCGCCTATTATTATACCTACTGATTTTTTCACAATATACCTCCTGATTTTTTTATATAAAATTATTTTTCATCATACGTATCAGGCAAATCATTTTCAAACAATATAACATCATTTATTCTGGTTATGGATTTAAGAATTTCACTTGCTTCATTTAATGAATTTACTATAATAATATTTTTCTCATTAAAATTTAATTTTTGTAATCCTCTTAAAATAGGAACGGATCTTTTTTCGCCTACTATTATTGCAATATCGCAAATTCTGGCTATATTTTCTCCGAGTTTTTCATTTTCTGTTTCCTCTATTTCCCCAAGCTCAACCATACCCGGAGTCACTATTATTTTTCTTTTATCACTGAATTCATTCAGTACCTCTAAAGCTGCCTTCGCTCCGTCAGGATTTGAATTGAATGCATCATCTATTACAATTACGCCTGTTCCCGGGTCAATCAGTTCTAATCTATGCTTTACACCTTCAATTTTAGATATACCCTCTCGAATTTCTTCCAGAGATAACCCTAATGCTTTGGCTATTGAGCAGCCTGCAAGTATATTTAATATGTTATGCTTACCGAGTAGTTTTGTTTTACACTCAATTGTACCCAAATCATTTATACACAGTGTAAAGGTTGATCCTATACTGCTTACTTTGATATCAGTTGCAAATATATCGGTATTTTCTATATTTTCCAGACCATACAATATTTTCTCTTTAAATGTTTTATCTGCCAATCGCTTTACATATTCATTATCATAATTAAATATAGCGATACCGTCATTTGGTAGCCTTTCAATCAACTCATATTTTGTTCTCATAATATTATCTATGGATTTAAAGGTTTCAAGATGACATGGCCCGACTGATGTAATTACTCCAATCCTCGGATTTGTCAATGCTGCAACCTCGTTAATATCTCCTATTTGTGTAGCTCCCAGCTCAGCAATAAACACATCGTATTCCTCTGATAAATCATTATTAATTACCTTACTTATGCCCATTGGAGTATTATAACTGTCAGGGGTTTTCAGAACCTTGTATTTTTCCTTTAATATGGTTTCTGTTATAAACTTTGTGCTTGTTTTTCCGTAACTGCCCGTAATCCCAACAGAAACAAGCTTACTTATTTTTCTTATTTTATTTGATGCTTCAATATAAAAATTATTGTTAATTTTTTCTTCTATAGGCTCAACCAATTTAATTGCAAGCAAGAAATAATATTGGCAAAAATAATACTGAAGTGCTGCTATACCTGCCCACAACGGAAAATAAAACAGAATATTTTTAGATAATATATGTACTATTCCGATTGTAATTATTATATCTGCAATTACCAGGGATAAGGACATACAATATAGCCTCTTAGCTCTTTGGGTAAATGCAAGAGGTTTTTTAGCATCATATTTTGTTATAAATCTGATTATTAGAAAAACAGAAGTAATTAATATCAAAAATAATGGGAAAATTATTGTATTATTTTTAATATAATCGGGAGATATTAAAAAAATCAATGACGCTGAAATAAATAATACTGTATAGGTTTTATCATAAATAAAATTTTTTTTGTCCTTATGTTCTTCTAACCAAATTAAATATTTATCATTTTTATAACCTAATAATTGTATCATATGCAAATAATATTTTAATTTTGTTGCACTTAAGAGAAACCAACAAAAAACGAACATAATTATTAAAGATATCATTTTTTCACTCCTATCATTATTTATTGAAATTCTCTTTTAGAAAAACAGTAATTACGGCCTTAAATTGATCATAGCAATCAACATATGAATAGTGACCTGCACCTTTCAAGACAATAAGACCACTGTCTTTAATTTTTTCTTCCATTATTTTTCCCATATACAGCGGAGTATCCTCATCATTTTCTCCCCATATCAATAAGGTTGGTACCATTATTAAAGGCAATAAATCTGATAAGTTATCGTTAACTACCTTTACCATTGTTTGCCTCATTACACCTTGAGACGAATTATAGTCAGTTGAACCGAATTTTTTATAAAAGCCTTCGAGTTTATTTTCTTTAGTATCTGCTTTAGCAAATGTTGTATACATTTTTTTTAACAATTTAAAGCTGTATACCTTTATATAATACTTGATGCTGCGCTTTGGAATAAGACCGGCACTGTCTATCAATATCAGCTTGCTGACTGTATTATTATATTTAGCCGATAATATAACAGCTATTCTGCCACCGTGTGAATGTCCGAATAAAATAATATTTTTCATATTTAACATTTCAATAAACTTATGTATAAATTCAGCATAATTATATGAGTTCCAAGGTTCATTCGGCATGTCACTTTCACCAAAGCCCGGAAGATCCAAGGCGACTACTCTGAATTTATCCTTCAGAATATTAAAAATCGGCATCATTGTCTGTATACTTCCGCCCCATCCATGAAGCAACAATACACTGCTTCCCGAACCTTCATCCAGATAATTAATGTTCAGCCCGTCTATATTTATATACACACGATCAATCCTTCCTCTCATAATTCTTATTAAAAAACTACATTACAATATATGTTTAAATTAAAATTATGTTAATATTAGAATTTATAGCTGTCAATCATTAAATCACTATTGTTAATTATATCATACCAAATACTTGAACTGCAAGAAAAAAAGACCTCTCTATTGAGAAGTCTAATCTTTAATATTATTAGAATAATTTAAGCAATATTCCGCCGAATTGTGCTATTGTAGGTCCAAATACCAATGATACGACTGTCATAAGCTTTATTAGTATATTTATTGAAGGACCTGATGTATCTTTAAACGGATCTCCTACAGTATCTCCTACAACTGCTGCTTTGTGAGCAGCGCTTCCTTTTCCGCCATGAGTACCTGATTCGATATACTTTTTAGCATTGTCCCAAGCACCGCCTGAATTTGACATAAATATAGCCATCAATACTCCTGTTACCAGTGCACCTGCCTGTAATCCACCCAATGCTTCTTTACCAAGCAAGATACCTACTGCTAAAGGTACAACCACTGCTAATAAACCGGGAACTATCATTTCTTTTAATGCTGCTGCAGTACTGATATCAACGCATCTTCTGTAATCCGGTTTATCCTTGCCTGCCATGATACCGGGCATTTCCCTGAATTGTCTTCTTACCTCTTCTATCATAGCAAATGCTGCTTTACCAACAGCGCTCATTGTTATTGCTGTAAATAAAAACGGTAGCATTCCGCCGATAAATAAACCGGCTATAACTGTAGGCTCAGTTAAACTTATTGTTTTAATACCAACAGCTTGAGTATATGAAGCAAACAGTGCAAGAGCCGTTAATGCTGCCGAACCTATTGCAAAGCCTTTACCTATAGCTGCGGTAGTATTTCCAACTGAGTCTAATTTATCTGTTATTTCTCTAACCTCATGAGGCAATTCACACATTTCAGCTATACCGCCTGCATTATCTGCTATAGGGCCATATGCATCGACAGCAACTGTCATTCCTGTTGTTGAAAGCATACCTACAGCTGCAAGAGCTATACCATAAAGACCCTTTACTGCATCCAAACCTGAAGCAGAATAGCCTGCTATATAGTAAGCACCGATTATTCCTATAGCCAATACTACTACCGGATAACCTGTAGATCTCATACCAACTGACAATCCGCTGATAATAGTAGTTGCAGCACCTGTTTCCGATTGATCCGCTATTTCTTTAACGTATTTATAATCTCCTGAGGTATA
>DAIUCB010000165.1:0-6714 GCA_036846385.1 Bacillota bacterium
TATGCAATACATTTAGAGGTTTTATATTTCTACAAGTGTCAAAGATGAGATTATACACATGAGATTTTATAATGTCAATACATTTAATAAAAAAAATATAAAAAAATTCTCTTGACAAATTATTTATTTGGCTGTAAAATCATAAACAAATTTAAAAACCATTTCGTTGATAGAGACTGGTGTTTATGATATGCTTACAGAGAGCTATTGGTTGGTGTAAAATGGCAGCATAAATATTCACATATCACTCTTGAGAACTTTCCCGAAATATATAATTTATACAACTGATTTATATATAGTAGGTTAAAGCGTCCGGCACCGTTAAAATGCCTATGTTTATAAGAACAGATTAAGAGGTGTTTAACACAACTAAGGTGGTACCGCGGGTTTTCTCGTCCTTTCGAGAATACCCGCTTTTTATATGTCTAGCCTCTGTTTTTCTGAGTTCAGCGACATGGCTGCAATTTAATAATTTTAAAACAATAAGTCTTTCGGAGGTATTACAATGTCACAGAAAACAAATTTATTTGATTACGAAAGTATGAATCATGAGGAAAAAATAAGGAATGCTGCACAAAATCTTAAGGGTACGTTAAAAAAGACAGATTTAATTTACAGTGATTTTTTCAGCAAAGAATATGGCAACAATGTTTACATTAAACCTGAAAACTTGCAGATTACCGGTTCCTTTAAGGTAAGAGGAGCCTTTAATAAAATTGCAAATTTAACAAAGGAAGAACGTTCAAAGGGCGTTGTCACATCCTCAGCAGGAAATCACGCACAAGGCGTTGCATTGTCGGCACAAAAAGCCGGAATAAAATCTGTTATTGTAATGCCAAGCGTTACCCCCCTTATTAAAGTTGAAGGCACACGTTCCTATGGCTCTGAAGTAGTTATACATGGTAATGTATATGATGAATCCTACAAGGAAGCACTTCGTTTGGCTAAGGAAAAGGGATATACCTTCGTACATGCTTTTGATGACTATGATGTCATTTGCGGACAAGGCACTGTAGGACTTGAAATAATCGAAGAACTTAAGGATGTGGATGAAATACTCGTTCCTGTGGGAGGCGGAGGTCTTATAAGCGGTATAGCTTTGATTGCAAAAAGCCTCAAGCCATCTATCCGTGTAACCGGCGTCGAACCGACAGGTGCTTTAACTATGAAAACCTCTATAAGCGAAGGGCGTATTGTTGAGCTTGACTGCTGCAGGACAACAGCTGAAGGGGTTGCCGTAAAAAGGCCCGGTGACTTAACCTTTAATATAGTTAATAAATATGTAGACGGCGTAATAGAAGTAACAGAAGAGGATATGACGGAAGCTCTTCTGATGCTGGTAGAAAAGCATAAGCTTATTGCTGAAACCTCAGGTATTTTACCCCTGGCTGCTCTGAAAAAACTAAATATAAAAAATAAAAATGTTGCATGTATTGTCAGCGGAGGTAATATTGATGTTCTCACCATTTCCTCTTTAATAAACAAAGGTCTCGTATCCAGAGGCAGAATTTTCTGTTTCTCTGTAGACTTGCCCGATACTCCCGGACAGCTTATGCGTATTTCTCAGATATTAGCTGAAGCTGGAGCTAATGTTATTAAGCTGGATCACAATCAATTTAAGGCAACTGACAGATATATGAACGTTCAGCTTGAAGTAACGGTAGAAACAAACGGTGAAAAACATATTCAACATATAATAGCTCTATTAAAAAATGATAGATTCCATATAAACAGAATCTATTAATTTAAATATTTTTAAAAATCCGGAAGGAGCAGCTGATTATTAGTCCTGCTCCTTCCAAGCTATATTGTCCTTAGCTGCAGAATCTTAATAAAATACTTTAGTTTACTTACAAATATTATTTATTATCGCAATTTGATTCTATTAATTAAACTGCCTTATAGCATTTATTACACTTGGTACTATTTGTTTTTTCCTTGAGACACATTTGTCTATATATATACCCTCAAAAACCAAATCTCTTTCAAATATGTGACTGACCAGCTTTTCCTTGCCTGATGTATAAAAGATATATGATCCCTCGTTTACAATATCAGTTACAGCCATAATAAATATAAAATAATCCTTATTAAGGGTTATCTCATCTATCATACTGATATATTCTTCCTTTTTATTCATTATATCGTTTATATTCATTGTAAAAACTTGAGATATGCCGACATTTTTATACTCCAGATTAAACTTTTTAAAATCCTGGAATATTACCTCTTCAATAGTTTTAGAGTCCAAGGAGGTGCCGGCCATAAACATTTCCATAGAATAACTGTGCAAATCTATATCCAATATATCAACTAATTCCTTAACTGCACATCTGTCATAATCCGTAGTTGTAGGTGACTTCAGGAGTAGAGTGTCAGATACTATACCGGATAGCATTAAGCCTGCAACAGATTTTTCAATTTTTATATTGTTTTCCTTATACATTCTGTAAATAATTGTATTTGTGCTGCCGACAGGAATATTTCTGAAGCTGATAGGAATTGCTGTCTTTATATCTCCTATTTTATGGTGATCTATTACCTCAAGAATTTCTGCCTCCTCGATTCCGTCGGCACTTTGTCCGATTTCATTATGATCTACCAAAATAACCTTTTTCTTTGCAGGGTTAATCAAGTGATTACGACTTAAAAGGCCTAAATACTTCTTATCATTTGCAACTATAGGAAATTTAGAATGCTTTGAATTTTCTATATCCTCCTTGCAATCCTCAAGATAATCATCCTCAGTAAAAGACATTAAATTTGATGATTTCATTATACTGTTAACATATTTTGAAAGCCCTATATTCTTAGCCGTATAATAAGTAAGGAAGGGAGTTCTTATTATATTAACCTTATTGTTAAATGCCATCTCTAATAAATAATCCGGTATATTTAAATCCCCGGTTACTATAATAAGCTTAACTCCTATCTCTATGGCATATTTGATAATATCATACCTGTCACCGACAATTACAATAGATTCAGAGTTGAATAATTCGACACTTCTGAGAGTTTTTTCTTCAAATGAAGCAACTATAATTTCACCCTCTATAATGTCATCATGTCTGACCAGCTCTTTGCCTAAAAGTGTTTCTATTATATTGTCATAGGAAGTATACAGCGATTTTTCATCTGTATTTATTAAGCTCATAGCAATATCTTTCATTGTAATTATTCCTAAAAGCTTCCCATCATCATCTACTATCGGCAGAGTTCTCAATTTATTTTCATTCATAAAAAAGTAAGCAAAATGAATTGATTGTTCACCCTTAAATGGTTTAACCTTATCATAATTCAAATCCTTAACCTGTATTTTTACATTTGCAAGCAATTCAGGTATTTGTATATGAAAGTAATTTAAGACAAATTCAGTTTCCTTATTGATTTTTCCCAAAATGTATGGTTTTGAGCTTTCATTTAATTTATTTTTTAAATCAGAAAGTGTTATTGCAGCACATACACTGTCAGTATCCGGAGTCTTATGCCCAAAAATTAAATTGTGTTTCATATATTTTTCCTCAGTTCCTCGTATAATATATTTTAATCTGCTTATCTGCTTTCCCACCTTAAGTCCTTTCCGTAAAATTTAAGGGGAGCAAAGTTGTTGAATACTCTGGACATTATTCTGTCCGAATAGGTTTCTGCCAGCTGTTCAAGTGACAGATTGGTGGAAATTATAGTTTTTTTATCTGTTATCAGTCTTTCATTGATTATATTGAACAGCTCTGCATTTGTAAATGAATTATTAAATTCAGTTCCTAAATCATCTATTATTAACAGCTCACTTTCGAACATCATATTGTAATTTTCACTGTTTTCTTCTGTTTCATTTTGCCTGTTGAATTTATGATTTTCCAGAATTTCAAATAAATTAAAGGCCGTTTGATATAGTACGGTTTTTTCCTTATCAATCAGCTCTTTTGCAATACAATTGCACATAAAGGTTTTACCGAGGCCGGTACCTCCGTAAAAAAGTAAATTCAAATTTGTTCTATCAAAATTATTACAAAAATCCTCACAGGTTTCAAGTATATTGTACATATTTTGCCTTGGAGTATATATTTCATTGTTATATGGTTCATTACTGAAGACATTAATATCAAAGGTGTCAAAGTTTTCTTTATTTATCATATGAATCATATTAGACATCTTGTATAAATGGCTGATAATTTGCTTATTGAAGCATTTGCACCTTTTGCCGTCAGAATCATAGCCTGTATCATTACATCGGTTACATTCATAATCATATTCTAAAAAGTCTTCGGGAATATTGTACTTCTTGTACATTTCCTTTTTAATATTCTTTAAATTATCGATATTGTCTCTTAATTTCAAAATTTCTTCATCCATATTTTCAGAATTTGATAAGTACAGTCTGGACAGCTTTATACTTAATAATGAAATTTGCTTGTTTATTTCTTCCAGATTAGGTATTCTCTCGTATAGCTCCTCTTTTCTGGTTTCAGCATCCCGGGCTGCTTTAAGTCGTTTTTTGTTGTATTCTATCATAATATTTTCAATTATTTGCTTTTTCAACCTCTTCATCCCCCTCCTTTGGCATTTCCAGATTAAGTTTTCTTAATTTTTTTTCGAACCTTTTTTTAACAATTTGCTCTAATTCCTGTTCAGAGTAGTTTTTAATTTTCTGTTCAAATTTATGAAACTTATTTTTAACCTTAGGAGCTTCTTTGATTTTGCTTTTATCCTCAGTCTTTTTTTCATCCTTTATATCATCTGTATTTTTATACCCCTTTTTATACCATTTATCCAGTATACTGTCAAAATAATTTAAATTGGGGTTTGATATTTTTGTAGAGTTTTCTAAGCATTTTAAAATCATTTCTATAGAAAAATTCCACTCATCTACCCATTTATCTATCGTCTTCATTTCGGCTTCCGTCAATATTCTGTTATTAAAGCCCAAAGCTTTACTTATCCTTGAGTAAACAAAAAATCTATCGTTTCTTTTTTCAAGATGTTCAACCATTGTATCTAAATCGCAAACTCCTTCATCATGCCATGATGAAATTACCGATTCAATATAGCTGAATCTTTTGATCTTTTTATTATTTATACAATAGCTAAAGGCCTGAACCATTATATCAGGCTTCATTTTATAGCTGTTCATCCAGGTGATTATTCTTTGCTTTTCGTTTATTTTTAAAGGTCTTGAAAACATTTCCTCTATTTCTTCCATCATTTTTTTGTTTTCGCCGGTTCTGTTTGTTAAAATCAATTCTTCATTATTTATATAATCATTATCGGAAGCTTTGGATATATACTTGTACACCTTGTCAATATAAAGCTGCTTTAGATTTACAAACTCCACACTGCAATTATATTCATCCTCTCCGTCACATCTGACTACAATTCCTTCCCTTTCCCAAAATTCCCAGGCGTTGATTACATCTGACAAAGGTATTTTTAAATTTTTAGCTATCGTCTCATTGTTAAAGTTACTTTGCTTGTCTTTAGCATATTTATACCCTAACAAATAGACTTTAACATATGTTCCGTCTGCAAAAGGCATATAATCTGTAATAAATATATTCTCTATAGGGGTATCTCCCAAATCAATTTTCATTTCCTGTAAAATAAAATTCATATTTTACTCCTTTTTGGTAATAATATGTTGTAATATGATTGTAATATATTTGTAATAATCTTATTATGTTTTTGTGAAAACATTTACCACTAATTCAGTTGACATATTTTTATTCATATAATATAATATTGCAAGATGATTAATTGAAAAAACGGAATATCAACTTATAATATTTATTATATCATTGTTTACTTAAAATGAAAAACAGTTTTATAATTTTTTTCATTTTATATATACTTTTTTACCGAGCTTCTGCTGTACAGTAAACAAACAAATATAATAGATATTACTAACGAAAAAACAATTAAGGAAGTATGCTATGGAAAAATTTAAACATCTGTATAATAAAAAGTTTAATTCGAAAAATGAAAACACCTCTGATATTTTTAAAACCTTACCTGAATTTAAAGAAAGACAAGTCATAAATCTCAATTCAAGAATAAAAAATCATATAAAGGGTGCAATTTCTCTTCTATGTGTCACAACCCTAGTGCTTGGCGGATCATATTCCTTGGATTATTTAGAAAATCACGAAAATAATATATTTGCTACAGAAAGCTACTCAATATTGGTTGACGGTGCAGAGGTTTGTAAGGTCAGACAATCTGATATTCTGAACCCAATACTGAAGGAAATCGAAGCTGATTTGGAAGAGGAAAATAATATCGATTTAGTTATTGAAAATAAATTTGAAATAGTAAATTCAATGGCTAAAGACAATGAAATTACAAGTGATGAGGATTTATACGAAACTATTAAGGCCAAGGTAAATTATAAGCTGCTTGCTTACTCAATCAATATAGACGGTAAAAGTGTAGGTATAGTTGATACCCAATATACGGCACAAAATATTATAAATGACGTTAAAGCATACTTTACTCAAAATTATGATAAAAACTCCATACTTGAAGTAAATACTGCTGAAAATATCAGTATTGAACAGCTGGAGGTTGATAATACCGATATAAAAAACCCTGAGGAAATAAAGAATTACATAATAAAGGGTACCGATAAAAATGAAAAATATACTGTAGAAGAAGGAGACACATACTGGACAATAGCAGAATATTTCAATATGAAATTAGATGATTTAATATCTGCAAATC
>DAIUCB010000166.1:0-6704 GCA_036846385.1 Bacillota bacterium
CAGTGGAACTGACCGGCTTGTCCCCCTCGCCTGCGGGACGATGCAATAGGCGCAGACGGCGTCGCAGCCGTCGTGGATCTTGAGGAACGTCCGGGTATGGCCGAGAAGCCGGTCGACGACGGCCGCGGAAGGCTCTTCCCCCGGCGGCTCCCCGGCGCCGGCCAGCGATGAGAGCAGCTCCGGAAGCGCCTCGGGATCGGCGCCCCCGATCCAGTGGTCCACCTCCGGCAGGGCGTCACGGTCGTGTGGGGCGGTCCGCGCGTAGCAGCCCGTCATCACGACCACGGCCCGGGGGTTCGCGCGGCGAAGCCGCCGGGCGAGCGCCCGGGAGTCGCGATCGGCCTTGTGGGTGACGGTGCAGCTGTTGACGATGAATACGTCGGCCGGTCCGGTCCCGGGGACCAGCTCGAACCCCGCCCGGACGGCGACGGACGCGATGCCGGCGGAATCGGCGAAGTTGGCCTTGCAGCCGACCGTTACGACCGCAAGGCTTCTGCGCATTCGATCCAGCCGCCCCCGAGGACCTCGTCCCCGTCGTAGAGAACGAGGGCCTGCCCGGGAGTCACGCTGCGCTGCGGCTCGTCGAACCGCACCTCGAGCCGCTTGCCGGCGACGGAGACCGAGCACGGCGCCGCGGGGTGGCGGTACCGGATCCTCGCGGAGGCGTTAAAGCGTTCCGCCGGCGGCGCGCCGGCGACGAAGGTCGCCCCGGAGACCGAGGCTCCCGGGGAGAACGTGCCGTCCGTCGGGCCGAGGACGACCTCGTTCTTCCCGGCGTCGATTGCGACCACGTACAGCGGCGTCCGGGAGGCGATCCCCAGCCCTTTCCTCTGCCCTATCGTGTAATGGAGGATTCCCTTGTGGTTTCCCAGGAAGTTGCCTTCGCGGTCAACGAACCTTCCCCCCTCCTCCCGGATCCCCCTGTGCTCGAGGAATTCCGGGTAGGATCCGTCACCGACGAAGCAGTTTTTCCTGTCAGTTTTTCATAAAGCTTGATAGCAATAGTACAAAATTCCTCACGTGTAATATTTTTTTTGAAGCTGCTCATCACATCAGGATATGTAAGATTAAGAGAGTATGCCTCCTTAAGCTCCGGCTCTGCCCAAGAGCTTTGTGTCCCATCCAGATTTAATGTGGAAAGGTTTTCACCGGAAGCAGAAAAAGGCAGCACTGATGTAAAAAAAATTGAAAATACAACTATTAAGGATACTATTTTTTTAATGTGAGTTTTCATCTTATCACCTCTTTTATTTTTTTCACATTAAAATATTCATTCTAAAGCTTATTCATATTTATTAAATTTATTATATAAATAAACCCATATATTGTCAAATTATTTTTTACTGCAGATATTTATATATGATTATATCTTTAAAAAAATTATGACTAAATCATTAGCTCAAATAAGATATAACTAATTAATTATATATTATTTTTTTATCTTAATTCACTTGCTCATATGAATAGATATTTATAGAATTATTCACAAACTTTTATAATTAATAACAAGAGCTCTTCACAGTATTTAAAAGAAAACAAATTACTGGAAAATAAAAAAACTGATTATTTATATTTTCAATCAGTTTTTTATAAAATTTATTATTTAGATTCAGTTTCACTTAAAATACTTATTAGTATAATATTCTATCTTCCTGCTTTTTTCAATTCATCTATCAAAGCAGGCACTATTTTGAAAATATCTCCCACAATACCTACATCAGCAATTTCAAATATAGGTGCTGTTTCATCCTTATTGATTGCTATGATAAAATCTGATTCCTCCATGCCTGCTAGATGCTGAATAGCACCTGAGATACCGCATGCTATATATAGGTTTGGTCTTACGGTTTTTCCTGTTTGACCTACCTGTCTGTCCTTCGCAACCCAGCCTGCGTCTACTGCAGCTCTTGAAGCGGCAACAGTGCCTCCCAATAAATCTGCCAGCTCCTCAAGCATCCTATAATTTTCCGGTCCCTTCATTCCTCTGCCGCCCGACACCAGTACTACCGCATCCTCAATATTCATTTTTTCCTGGATTATTCTGACTGTATCTAATATTTCTACATTCTTACAGCTCTTGGGAATATTTATTTTATATTCCTCTATATTTACCTTATTTGACTCAGAATAATCTGCTTTTTTCATAACGCCCGGTCTGACGGTTGCCATCTGCGGTCTGTGTTTCGGGCATGCAATGGTAGCCATTATATTGCCTCCAAATGCCGGTCTGGTCATCATAAGGTTTAATATAGTACTGTCTTCATCGTCAGGGGCAATATCAAGTCCGGTACAATCTGCAGTCAAGCCGGTATGTACTCTTGCAGATACTCTCGGAGCCAAATCTCTGCCGATTGCAGTTGCTCCGAAAAGGACTATTTCGGGCTTTCTTTCTGTAATCAAGGTATGCAATGTATGAACATATGGCTCTGTCATATATGAATCAAGGTCCTCATTATCTATATAAATTACCTTATCCGCACCTGCATAATTTAGTTTTTGAGCCTCATGGAGCATATTCTTTCCGATTAACACCGCAGTTACCGTCGTTTTTAATGACTCCGCAAGCTCCTTGCCCTTGCCGATAAGCTCCAATGCAACATTTTGCACCTTACGATCTCTTTGTTCCGCAAAAATAAATATCCCCTTGTATTCTGATAAATTCATCTGAGACCTCCATCTATAATATGAATTTTTCTTTCATTTTATCGACAATCAACTCAGCTGCTTCCAGAGCATCTAAATTGTATACCTTGCCTGCTTGTTTTACGCCTTTTGTAAATGATTTTTTTACCTTAGTCGGAGAACCCTTCAGTCCTATATCTTCAGGATTTACGTCGATATCCTGCAGTGTCCAAACCTTAACCTTCCTCACTCTATAAGCATCAAAAATCCCTCCCGGCGTCATGTAACGTGGCTTATTCAATTCAGCCAAAGCAGTAATCAGCACGGGTAATTTAGCTCTGATGATATCGTATCTGTCCTCATATTGTCTTTTTACTGTTATATACTCACCGTCTGTTTTTAATTCCTCTGCATAGCTGATATTCGGCAAATTCAAATGCTCTGCTATCTGGGGTCCTACCTGTGCCGTATCTCCGTCAATCGCCTGTCTCCCGGTAATTATCAAATCAAACTTCAGCTTTCTGAGTGCTGATGCAATAGTCGATGAGGTAGCCCACGTGTCGGCACCGCCAAAGGCTCTGTCTGTCAGAAGTATCGCCTCATCGGCCCCCATTGCCAGAGCCTCCCTCAACGCAAGGTCTGCCTGAGGCGGTCCCATTGAAATTACCGTTACATGAGAGCCATTTTCATCCTTTATCCTCAAGGCAGCTTCTAAGCCTGCCTTATCATCCGGGTTTATTATACTTGGTACACCTTCTCTTATTAATGTGCCTGTTTTCGGATCAAGCTTTACCTCTGTCGTATCAGGCACCTGTTTTATGCATACTGCTATATTCACTTTGACGCCTCCTTTACTTAAGCAGATTTGCACTTATAACCATTTTTTGAACCTCAGAGGTTCCTTCATATATTTCGGTTATTTTTGCATCCCGCATCATTCTTTCAACTGGATAATCTCTCGTATATCCGTATCCACCGTGAAGCTGAACTGCCTTAGTCGTTACCTCCATGGCAGTTTCTGCAGCAAAAAGCTTAGCCATTGCAGCCTCAACTCCGTAGGACTGTTTATTGTCCTTTAATACAGCGGCTCTGTAAACCAATAATCTGGCTGCATCCGTCTTTGTCTGCATATCGGCCAACTGAAATTGTGTATTTTGAAATTTTGATATTGCTTTTCCGAATTGCTTTCTTTCCTTTGTATATTTGACAGTTTCATCGATTGCACCTTGAGCTATACCAAGAGCCTGTGCCGCAATACCGATTCGGCCGCCGTCAAGAGTTTTCATTGCTATTTTAAAGCCCTCTCCCTCCTTGCCAAGAAGGTTTTCCTTAGGTACAATACAATCCTGAAATATCAGCTCACAGGTTGCAGAGCCTCTGATTCCCATTTTTAATTCTTTTTTTCCGATTGAAAATCCCGGGAAGCTTCTTTCAACTATAAATGCCGATATTCCCTTTGTCCCCAAGCTTTTGTCCGTCATTGCAAGCACTATATAAATATCCGCATACTCTGCATTTGTTATAAAAATTTTGGTACCGTTTAATATATAATTGTCACCGTCCGGTACTGCTCCGGTTTGCTGTCCCGATGCATCTGTTCCTGCTCCCGGCTCTGTCAGACCAAATGCTCCGAGAGCTTCCCCTGAAGCAACTTTCGTCAGATATTTTTTCTTCTGTTCAATCGTACCGTATTCGTTTATCGGAGATCCGCATAATGATGTATGAGCCGACAAAATAACTCCTGTAGTTGCACATACCTTAGAAATTTCCTCCACAGCTAAAATATATGTCAATATATCACAGCCTTGACCTCCATACTCCTTATCAAAGGGGATTCCCATAAAACCATATCTTTTAAATTTTTCAACTGTTTCCGTCGGGAATCTTTCCTGTTCGTCAACCTCTTGTGCCAGTGGCTTTACTTCTTCGGATGCAAATGTTCTGAACAGCTGCCTTGCCATTTCATGTTCTTTACTTAATTGAAAATTCATGATTATCACCTACTTTCATATTTTTGATGTAAATTTTGCAGGTCTTTTTTCTAAAAAGGCTGACATACCTTCCTTTTGATCCTCTGCAGCGAAACATAAGCCGAAAAGATTTAATTCATATCCGATTCCTGTTTCTATATCTGTTTCTGTGCCTCTGTTAATTGCTTCCTTGCTATAGGCTACAGCCTGCATAGAATTTGATTTGATTTTATCGGCCATTAAATACGCTTCCTCCATAAGCTTGTCATGTTCTGCTACCTTATTTACCAGCCCTATTTTGAAAGCTTCTTCTGAATTTATTATATTTCCGGTAAAAATCAGCTCCTTTGCTTTACCGATTCCGACTATTCTCGGAAGTCTTTGTGTTCCGGAAAATCCCGGTATTATTCCAAGACCAACCTCCGGCTGACCGAATTTTGCTTTTGATGATGCAATTCTGATATCACATGACATACAAAGCTCACAGCCTCCGCCGAGGGCATAGCCGTTTACTGCTGCAATAACCGGCTTATTCAAGGTTTCTATTTTTCTGAAAACTCCTGCTCCCATCTCTCCGAATTTTTTAGCTTCTGAAGCATTGAGATTTTTCATATATCCAATATCGGCTCCCGCCACAAAGGCTTTTCCTTCTCCGGTTAAAATAACCACAGCTATGTCATTATCATTTTTAATTTGATCAAATACTTGCTCAAGCTCCTTCAACAGCTTTGGATTTAATGAATTCAAGCTATTTGGATTGTTAATTTTTACGGTACAAATTCCTTCATTTTTTTCAAACAGCAAATTTTCATATATCATATATAATCACCCTTTTATTTTTAATATTAGCTAATTATATCACTTATATTTATTTTTTGAACAAATTTTTATATTATTTAAACTACTGCCAAAATGAAAATCCATATTGTTATTTTTTTAACATTTAAATTTATATGATCTTCAATTTATTCAAGACAGGGTATTTTTCAATACCTCTGTCTTGCAATTTATATTATTTTTGTTAAATCCCACATACTTTCTAATAGATATTTTATATTATACTGTTCTGCAAGCTGACATGAATTTGATTGCCACCCCACCAATACGGGAGTTACCTCTGCATTGATTGCACATTCCATATCGAATCTTGAATCTCCCACATATAGCGCTTCATCTGTCTTTATGTTCAGAATATTTAAAGCCTTTATCAGAGGTTCCTTATTTGGTTTATGCTTTTCTGTATCCTCTGCAGATATTACCACATCAAAATATTCTTCTATACCAAAGTTCTTTATAGCATCTAATGTAGATTTTCTCATCCTGGATGTTACGATTCCCATTACAATTTTCTTGTTTTTAAAATATTCCAATGTCTCATGCACCTTATCATACAGAAAAACCTCTTCATTAAATCTGCTAAATTGATATTCTCTGTAGCATGCAAGAACATCCTCAATATTGTATTTCCCGAAATCTCTGTTGATTGTCGTGAGCAGCGGTTCTCCGAAGGTGCCCATAATATAATCCTCACAGCAATCCTCCTTGCAAAATACCGAATAAATATGTTTAAAGGAATTTATTATTAATTTATTCGTATTAGCAAGTGTTCCGTCAAAATCAAATAATACTGCTTTTATCATATAGTCTCCTGTTTTTTACCGGCAGTTTTCATGCTTAGTCCGATTCTTTGTCTTTCTGCATCTATATTGATTATTGTTACATTTACTATATCTCCTACCTGTACAACCTCCATAGGGCTTTTGATAAATTTGTCACTCATTTCTGAAAGGTGAACCAATCCGTCCTGTTTCACTCCTATATCCACAAAGGCACCGAAATCAACGACATTTCTGACTGTACCCATAAGTCTCATACCAACCTTCATATCTTCCATTTTCATGACGTCATTTCTCAATATCGGCTTGGGCATTTCATCTCTTGGATCTCTGCCGGGCTTTTTCAGCTCCTCAATTATATCCGTCAAGGTCGGAACTCCTATATTAAGCTCCTGTGCGAGAACCTTAATTCTATCATTGTATTTTTCCTTAAAGGACTTCTTTTCTTCCTTAAAGTTAATCTGTGACAATGCTTCGAGCCCCTTGAGAGTAGTAT
>DAIUCB010000167.1:0-6652 GCA_036846385.1 Bacillota bacterium
TCTCCGCCTACACCGGCTCTTATTTCTACGATAACATCCTTATCGTCGTTAGGGTCCTTTGGCAGCAGAAGCACCTTAAGCTCCTGCTCCAACAGCTCTTGCTTTTCTGACAGCTCCTTTATTTCCTCTTTTACCATTTCCTTAAAATCATCATCAAGCTTTTCTCTCAGCATTTCCTTTGATTGCTCGTGCTGATCCTTTATTTCCTTGTATTCCTTGTATTTCAGAACTATCGGCTCTATTTGAGCCTGCTCTTTCATCAGCTTCTGCAGCTTTTGAGAGTCTGAAAGTGTTGCCGGGTCTGATATTTTTTCACTTAATTCTATATATTTTTCTTCCAGAAATTCCAATTTATCTAACATATTGCACCTCATTTTATTTTTAATATTTAATTTTATTTTACTTTACAGAACTAATTATTTTAACATTTATATCAGTGTAACTACAAAAATCCCGTAACGACTCTGTCATTACCGGATAGGTCCTTGTCACATTCAATTCTTGTTAAAATATTTATATTCTTGAATATTTCCATTACCTTATATCTTTGATTGCTGCCTATTTCAACAGACAAAATGCTTTTATCGGAATGTATTCTTTTAAAAACAGCCGCAATTCGTCTATAATAATCAAGTCCGTCAGGACCTCCGTCAAGTGCAATTTTAGGTTCATATCGTGAAACCTCTGTCATTAACTGCGGTATGGTATCCTCCTCAATATATGGAGGATTTGAAACCACTATATCATATTTTTTATTTAGCAAAAATGTATCCTCAAATAAATCAGATTCAAAAATGCTGACATTTGTTAAATTATGCTTTTTTACATTAATCTCAGCAATTTCTACTGCTTCTTTACTGATATCTATAGCTGTAATCTCCGAATTTTCTAAATAATAGCCAAGGCTCACAGCAATAGCTCCGCTGCCTGTTCCGATATCTAAAATTCTCAGTTTTTTATCAATAAAATCAGGTTGTTTTGCAATATTTATTATTTTCTCTGCCAATATTTCCGTATCAGGTCTCGGAACTAATACACCTTCCCTGATATAAAGCTCCAAACCCATAAACTCCTGGGAATTAGTCATATATTGCAAGGGGTAGCCTTCATTTCTCCTGTTTACCATAGTAAAAAACTTATTTGCAACCTCTTCCTCTACCACTTCATCTTTATGCAAAATCAGATATATCTTATCCTTATTCAACAAATAAGAAAGTATTAATTGAACATCAAGTGCAGGGTTGATATAGTCTCTCTTTTTTATTAAATTAATTCCATCCTGCAGCAGCTTTTCAATTGTGTAGCTTACCATTTATCATCTTCTCCATTTTGAGGAATTACTTCCTTCATTGCAGCTATTGCAACCTCAAGCATTGAATCATCAGGTTCCTTTGTAGTGATTTTCTGAATTAAAAAGCCGGGATATGTTATTATCCTTGTAAAAATATTTTCACCGTCGCAGCCTCCGACAAATTTGTTAAGCTCATATGACAACCCTGCTATTAAAGGAAGTGTTGCCAGTCTGATTATAACTCTCATCAACGGATTAGGCCATCCAAAGAATGAAAATACAAATATGCTTATTATCATTACATTTATCATAAAGCTGGTTCCGCAGCGGGGATGCAAAGTAGAATATTTTCTTGCATTTTCTACCGTCAGCTCCTCAAGATGCTCATAGCAATGTATCGTTTTATGCTCTGCACCATGATACATAAAAACTCTTTTAATATCATTCAGCTTAGCTATAAAATACACATATAAAACAAACAGTCCAACTCTTATTACACCCTCGATTATATTTAACAGGAAGGTATTCTTAACTGCATTTTTCAATAAATTAGTTAAAAATGACGGTCCGAGTATAAATATTCCTATACTGAAAAACAATGCAAGTATCACCGACACATATACTATTACCGTGTCTGCCTTATCCTTAAATATACGTCTTAAGAAGCGGTCAATTGCATCCTCTTCATATGCTTCACCATAGAATTCAGCCGAATACATAAGCTCCTTAACTCCGTTTACCAAGGAATCGATTAAAACAAAGGAGCCTCTTATTACAGGCAATTTAAACAATCTGTTTTTGAACATGGGCTGTATGTCTTTTTGTCTTACTGTTATTTCTCCGTCAGGCTTTCTGACCGCTGTGGCTATTTTATCAGGGCCCTTCATCATTATACCTTCTATTAAGGCCTGACCGCCTATATTGGTTTTTTTAATGCCCTTAGTATTATCCTTGCTCATTTTGTCCCCTTTTCTAAAAACATTCATTAATTATTATACAATTATTTTAATTATACTTCAAGCTATTTTATTGCACAAATAAATAAGCTTTATAATTATATATTACAAAGCTTTATTATTTCTTTATACGATTTCCACTATTTCATATTTGACCATGCCGCCGGGAGAACTGACATCAACCTCATCACCTTGTTTTTTCCCTAAAAGCTGAGAGCCTAAGGGAGATAAATTGGAAATTTTACCTGCTACGGGATCGGCCTCAGTTGCCCCGACTATCATATAATTCATTACTTCATCATATTCTATATCTCTGATTTTAACTCTGCTTCCTATTTGAACTGTATCCTTGTTGTCTATGTTATGCTTTACTACCCTGATATTCTTAAGAGTATGCTCCAAAACTATTATTCTTGATTCATTTTTGTTTTGTTCTTCTTTAGATTCTGAGTATTCGGCATTTTCGCTTAAATCACCTTCTGCCAGAGCAGCCTTTATTCTTTCGGATATTTCCTTTCTGGTTTTGCTCTTTCTTGTCTCTAATTCATTGATTAGCTCCTGATAACCTTCTTCTGTAACCAATATCTCATTTTTATTCATTATCTTCCCACCTATTAATAATCTATTAGTATACCTTTGAGTAATCTAATAGATATATTATAACCTAAAAAATAAAATTTTCAACTGATTTAATTTTATTTCAGCTATTCTCTGTTTCAACTGAATCAATTTTTATTTTTACTATTTTATATTTACTGTTCTATTCATTTACTTGTCCTCATATAAGTATATAAATCATATTTAACTATTAGAATAAAGAGGTGTAAACATGCAGAATATGAAGAATTCTATGAGAAAATACCAAGGCTTAAGCAGTGAGGATGTTGAAAAATCAAGATTACAATATGGAGCTAATCAAATTTCAATCGGTAAAAAAAGAACCTTTATCAGCCGGTATTTAGAAAGCTTCGGCGATCCTACAATCAAGATATTATTGATAGCTCTGGGACTTAATACAATTTTTTTTATAAGAAATTTTAATTGGTATGAATCGGTGGGAATTGCCGTATCTATTATTTTGGCAACCCTTGTATCGAGTATATCCGAATATGGCAGTCAGCTTGCCTTTGAAAGGTTAATGGAGGATGCACAGAAAATAAAATGCAGGATTTGGCGAAACAGCGAGCTTGTTGAGCTGCCTGTAGCAGAAGTTGTAGCAGGAGATTTTGTTTCTCTTGAATCAGGTGACAGGATTCCGGCTGACGGAGTATTAATTGACGGATGGATTGATGTAGACCAGTCAGCGCTTAACGGTGAAACAAAGGAGGCTCATAAAATTTCAGCAACAAATATTCTTAAGGATGAAAGCAATAAGGTAGATTTATTGAATCCTCATTTAGTATTCAACGGAAGTGTGGTGTGCGAGGGGGAAGGAACAATGCTGGTACAAGCCGTAGGTGATAAAACCTTTTACGGCAAGCTTGCCAAAGAGCTTCAGGAGGATAATCAAAGCAGTCCGCTAAAGGAACGACTTACAGATTTGGCAAAAACTATAAGCCATTTTGGTTATCTTGGCGCTCTTTTAGTTTTGATAGCTTCACTTTTTAAATCTACAGTTATTGATAATGGATATAATTTGCTTAATATTTTAGCCTATATAAGTAATCCTTATGCCTTGATAGGTGATGTGCTGCGAGCATTGACTTTTGCTATAACAATTATCGTTGTAGCTGTACCTGAAGGTCTTCCTGTTATGATAACCGTTGTATTATCATCTAATATGAAGAGGATGATAAAGGATCATGTACTGGTCAGAAAGCTTGTAGGTATTGAAACTGCAGGCAATTTAAACATCTTATTTACTGATAAAACAGGTACCTTAACAAAGGGAAAGCTGGAGGTAAATTCCTTTTTATCAGGTGACAATACTTTGTATGACAACTTATACGTGTTGAAGGAACGAAAAGAGCTTTGGAAAATACTATATTTTTCTCTCTTGTTCAATAACAGTTCAAAGCTGGGTCATGACGGCAATAAAAAAGTAGCTGTAGGGGGCAACTCTACAGACAGAGCTCTGCTTAGCTTTGCAAGTACATATCCGTTACAAACAGATACTATTGAAAGGGTGAATGCATTACCGTTTAACAGTAAAAACAAATATTCCATGTGTCAGCTTGACGGCGATTTGAAATTAACTCTAATAAAGGGAGCACCTGAAAAAATACTTCCCTATTGTAAAAAATATTATACCGAAGAGGGGCACACAGCTAATTTAAAGGATTTAAAAGCTATCGAAGACAGCATCAACAAAATGTCTTTAAAAGGAATCAGAATAATAGCTGTGGCAGTTTCAGACAAAAGCATGTTGAAATCCTCTGACACCTTTTCTGATTTAGTGCTGGTGGGAATCATCGGAATAAAGGATGAGGTAAGATACAATGCAAGGGACAGCGTGCAGGAGGTAATAAATGCAGGTATACAAGTCGTTATGATAACCGGAGACGGAAAGGATACTGCTACGTCAATAGCATCCGAAATAGGATTGATTGACAGATATAAGAAGAATACAGTGATAACCTCCGACGAATTAAACAACCTAAGCGATGAACAGGTAACGGAAATCCTGCCTTCTCTGCGTGTTGTAGCCCGGGCTTTACCCGGTGATAAAAGCAGGTTAATAAGATTGTCACAATCTATGGGACTTGTTACCGGAATGACCGGTGACGGTGTAAATGATGCTCCTGCATTGAAAAAAGCGGATGTAGGCTTTTCTATGGGCAGCGGAACAGAAATAGCAAAGGAAGCCAGTGATATTGTTATTCTTGATGATAATTTTTTATCTATCGGCAAGGCTATATTGTATGGAAGAACAATTTTTAAAAGCATCAGAAAGTTTATTATATTTCAGCTTTCAATTAATGTATGTGCCGTAGGTATATCCTTAATAGGTCAATTTATAGGAATAGAATCTCCCATTACCGTTGTGCAGATGCTTTGGGTAAATATGGTGATGGATACTCTTGCCGGCTTGGCATTTGCAGGTGAAGCACCTTTGCCTGAATATATGGAGGAGTCTCCTAAGGAAAAAAATGAAAAAATTATAAACAGATATATGGCCAGCCAAATATTTTTTGCCGGCGTATACACAACGATTCTTTGTGTTTTATTTTTAAAGCTGCCTAATATTAAAGCTTTATTCAGATATTCTGCATCAGATAGCTTTTTGATGACCGGCTTCTTTGGACTGTTTATGTTTTGTGCCATATTTAACAGCTTAAATGCGCGAACTCAAAGATTAAATTTATTGTCTCATATATCGAAAAATAAGGTTTTTGTAATGATTATGGGTCTCGTATTCTTTATTCAACTCCTGATGCTGTTTCACGGAGGCAGTGTTTTTCGTTCCTTCGGACTAACATTGTCAGAATTTTGGGTTATTTTATCATTAGCTTTTACGGTTATACCTGTTGATTTAATGAGAAAATCCTTCCTGAGAATGAAGCATACGAAGGATGAGGTTGCAAAGTTTCTGTGATACAGCTGTGAAGATTGCTTGATTATATAGAGAATTAATTATAAAAAGGATTCGTGGATAATTCACAAATCCTTTTATTGTATTATTTATTATTTAACCTGTACTATCCAACCCTCCGGTGATTCTATATCACCGATTTGTATACCGCAAAGGGTCTCATACAGCTTTTTGGTAACAGGTCCTACCTCGGATTGACTATAGAATACATGCATTTTGCCCTTATGCTCAATCCCGCCTATCGGAGTAATTACCGCCGCTGTACCGCAAGCACCTGCTTCTGCCAAATCATCCAGCCTATCAATAAATACATCTCTTTCCAATGCTTCCATTTTCAAATATTCCTTTGCAACATGCAGCAGGGAACGTTTTGTTATACTTGGCAATATTGATGATGAATTGGGAGTTACAAATTTATTATCCTTTGTTATACCAAAAAAGTTTGCCGCTCCAACCTCATCTATTTTGGTATGTGTCAGAGGATCTAAATATATACAATCTGCAAAGCCTTTTTTAACTGCTTCCGTATGGGGCAGGAGGCTAGCCGCATAGTTTCCGCCCACCTTGTTTTTACCTGTACCTGCAGGTGCCGCTCTGTCTGCATCTGTAGTAATAAAGTTAACAGGTGCCATTCCGCCCTTAAAATAAGGTCCCACAGGCATGCCGAAAATTCCGAATATATATTCATTTGCCGGTTTGACACCTATATTATCGCCGACACCTATAACAAACGGTCTCAAATAAAATGTGGCTCCGGTTCCGTATGGAGGAACATACGCTTCATTTGCTTTTACTACCTGAACACATGCATCTATAAATTTTTCAACCGGCACTATCGGCATTATAAGCTTCTCACAGCTTTGCTGCATTCTT
>DAIUCB010000168.1:0-6642 GCA_036846385.1 Bacillota bacterium
ATAAAAATTAAAGTATATTATATTATAATATGCTCATTGAAATATTTTATTACTCCTACACAGATAGCCCATGCTACTTTTTCCTGATATTCGTCTGAAACCAGTTTTTTTTCCTCCTCATTGTTAGATAGAAAGCCGCATTCAATTAAAACTGTTGGAATAATCGAATTATCCAATATTTTTATATCTTTTTTTGCTTGTGGCACCCTTTTGTTATCTTTGTCCAAGATATTTTTAAGATTTTCCTGTAAGATTTCAGCAGCTATTTTACTTTTTTCACAGTTCTTTTTATAAAATACATGAGCTCCGTAATATTGCTTTTGTGGAAATGCATTTAAATGAACAGAAATCAATAAATCAGAATTTGAGTTATTAATCATTTCAACTCTATTTGCAAGGTCTTCATTCTTTTTTCCGCGAATTGTCTTTGACTTTTCAGTATAAAGGCCATTTTCATCATAACGTGTCATTTCAACCTCAAATCCGCTGCCCTCTAAAAATTTCATTAATTTTTCCGATATGTCTAAATTTAAAACTGCCTCTGATATATTTAAATCTCCGGTAGTACCGGGGTCAATTCCTCCATGTCCCGGATCGATAAGTATTTTGATTTTCTTAATTTTGTTTTCTTCATTCAATTCGCCGGATACATCTATTATTCCGGGAGCATTAGCTATATTTGAGTATATCGTTAATAACAAAGTAATCAACAATGCAATTAAAAAGACGAAATTTACCCTTTTAAATACTTTTTCCATAAGTCCCCCCAAATTATATTCTTATATAATATTATGAGGGATTGTATTAATAATAACTAAAAAATACAAATACTTCGTTTTTTTCTTCAGTTCATCAGGCTATATTTACTCCAATAAATAGATAATAAACAAACAATTTGATTATATTTTTTCCATATGATAAAATATCGATATTAGAATCGTTATAATATTAAGAAATAGAAGGATAAGTAAGTATGAGCAGAAATATCAGAAAAATATCTATAACATTTATAATTATATTTATATGTTTAGCCATGTACTTTGTAGAAGTAGTTTTAAAGCCGGGATATTTACTGAAATCAATAATAAAGGTAGTCTTATTTGTCGGATTACCTATGATTTTTTGCATATCAGCCAAGCAATTTGATTTTACTGAATATTTTATAATAAAACAAAAAAAACAGATATTTATTTCTGCGGCGTTGGGTCTTGGAGTATATTTTATAATATTGGCAGGGTATTTTATTCTCAGAAGTTTTATCAATTTAAATAATATTTCAATGCAGCTTGAGAATAATATGAATGTAAATAAAAATAATTTTATTTATGTAGCTATTTATATTTCATTTATTAATTCAATGCTAGAAGAACTGTTTTTTAGAGGCTTTGCCTTTTTAACGTTAAATAAAAGCTCATCAAAACTATACTCTTATATGCTCAGTGCATTGGCATTTTCAGTTTATCATGTATCAATATTAGAAAACTGGTTTAATATTATTTTATATATAACCTTTATAGCAGGATTATTTGTTGTGGGCTTATTTTTTAACTGTCTTAATGAAAAAAATAATAACATATACAATTCTTGGATAGTCCATATGTGTGCTAATTTATCCATTAATACAATAGGCTTTTTTATGTTTGGAATATTATAATATTCTTGATTTACTTATCTATTTTATTCGTTAACTGATTCGGCCAATTTTAGCATGAATAATTTCTTAATATTTTTAAAATTATGGAACTTTTTCATTGACTTGCGTTTTAATATGCAATATACTAATATTAATTAAGGAATACATTGTATTCTTATGGAAGGAGTGTTTTATATGAGTAAATTATTAAGGGTGGTTGTAAACTAAACTGAATATGGGCAGAAATATATCTGTAATTGACATAGCTATGTCAATCGTATATTTTTGCATAAAATTAACCTTTCATCAGAATGTCAATATCGGATTATGAACACGACAGAAGGGTCGTGTATTTTTATGCCCATTTTTGCAGTAATAATCTTGAAAGGAGCGATAATTATGACTATTTATACTCTTTTATTAACAAATATTTTTATTCGGGAAAAAATGGAGGAAATTAATGAGAAACAATGAAAGTGATCTTGAAGAATACGGGTTTGATGATTTTTTTAAAAAACAATTAATTGATTTAAAATTGAATGAAAAAGAATTAATTCCGGCAAGGGTAACTGAGGTTCAAAAAGAACAATTCGGAATTATCAGAAACAAAACAGAAAAAAGAGCCAGATTGAAAAGCTCTGTCTTTTATGATAACAAGGCTGTTAAATATCCTACAGTAGGAGATTTTGTTCTTATAAAAGAAAATCCGGAAGGCGATGATATTATATATCACGTATTTGAAAGAAAAAGCAAATTTTCAAGGCTCGACAGCTTTAACAACACAGAACAGATCGTTGCGGCAAATTTTGACTATATATTTATTATGACTTCCTTGAATAAGGATTTTAATATTGCAAGAATTGAAAGATATTTAACCGCTGCATATCAAAGCGGCGGTTCACCGGTTATAGTACTGACTAAACTAGATTTATGCAATGATTGTATGTCTGCTTTTGACCGTTTGGAAATGGTTGCACCTGGTGTTCCAATAGAGGCAATCAGTGTACATACAGGCGAAGGAATGGATAAATTAAATAAATATATATTGCCCGGCAAAACTGTTGTATTTCTTGGATCCTCCGGTGTAGGCAAATCATCTCTGGTCAATGCATTATCCGGAAAAGAAATAATGTATGTGAATGAAATTCGTCTGGATGACAGCAAGGGAAGACATACCACTACATACAGACAGCTGATTGTACTTGAAAACGGAGGTATGATTATAGATACACCCGGTATGCGTGAGCTTGGTATGTGGGATGCAACTGAAGGTGTCAATACTGTTTTTTCGGATATTGAGGATATTGCAGGAAATTGCAAATTCGGAGATTGCAAGCATGATAAGGAGCCGGGGTGTGCAGTTAAAAAGGCTTTAGAAGATGTGGACTTAACCAATGAAAGATGGAACAGCTATGTGAAGCTGAAAAAAGAAGCAAGATTTGCCGAGCGCAAGGAACAAATAAATGCAATGTTAAAGGAGAAGTCCAGAGAAAAGGCAATCAGCAAGCTTCAAAAAGAGTTTTATAAAAAGAATGATTGATTTTATAGGGATTGACATAAATGAAATTAGATGATAGACTGTAACAGTAAGTATTAAAATTCAATATCTAATAGGTAGGTGAGGCTACCACAGGGATACGGATTGCTGCCGCGAAATGGTGGAGACACCATGAGAAGGTTAACAGTTTTTGTCGACTCAAGGCATAATCTAACGCAATTTCATTGCCCTGCGAAGCTAAAGCTTGAACTATGGTATATCTGCGGATTTTTTGCAGTTGTTTTGCTATGAGTTGAAAACTCTTGCCATTGTTTATGCTGTGGCAAGAGTTTTATTTTTTTAGGAGGTGAGAAGAATGGATGACGGAAGTAGTAAAGACACAAAACACGATAAACGAAGTATATGTTTAGACAGATTCTTGCAGTGTTATGATATAATGCCGCTGTCTGTTCTTCTGCCTTGAATTATAGTTAAACAATTAAATAATCAGTAATTTCAAACATAATACTTCATTTGAGTTTTGTGTCTTTTCTTCCTGCTTTAATGGCTTAAATCAGCTATTAAAATTAAAATATCAATTTAAATTAGGAGGTTAAGACTATGAATAAGAAAAAAGTACAAATCAAAAACATGATTAAAGCTCCGGCTTCAAAAAAACTAATCGAAAAAAGCAATATGGATTTAAATACTCTGTTTAAAGAGATGAATACATCATATAATGGATTAAGTGAGAACCTTGTTGAAATAATAAGGAAGGAATCTGGCAGCAACGAAATTTCTCATGAGAAAAAAGACCCAATAATCAAAAGATTGTTTGATGCATTTATTAATCCATTTACTTCTATCCTGCTGATACTTGCAGCAATCTCCTTTTATACCGATGTAATACTTGTTTCTGAATATAAGCGTGATTTAACCGCAGTTATAATTATTTTAACAATGGTAACAATAAGCGGACTTTTGCAATACTTTCAAGAGTCAAGCTCAAACAGCTCTGCTGAGAAGCTTAAGGCTATGGTGCATACAACAGTTGCTGTAATACGGGAGGGAACAGGTAAATATGAAATTCCGCTTTCTGAAATAGTACCCGGAGATATAGTCTGCCTTGCAGCAGGAGATATGGTTCCGGCAGATGTGAGAATAATTTATGCAAAGGATTTATTTGTCAGTCAATCCTCACTCACAGGCGAATCAGAGCCCTTGGAAAAGTTCGGCACCTTAAGAAATCAAAACAGAGTAAATAATGCCGTTAATCCGTTAGAAATTGAAAATTTAGCCTTTATGGGAAGCAATGTAGTAAGCGGTTCTGCAATATGCTTATGCCTTGCAACAGGCGACAGCACATACTTTGGCTCAATGGCTGAAGCTATAACGAAAAAGCGGGTGAAAACAAGCTTTGACGAGGGAGTCAGCTCTGTTAACCGTTTATTGATTCGCTTGATGGTTTTAATGGTTCCCTTTGTTTTATTTATAAATGGATTTACAAAGGGTGATTGGCTTGAGGCGTTTCTTTTTGCACTATCAGTAGCAGTTGGTCTTACACCGGAAATGCTGCCGATGATAGTAACTGCAAATTTGGCAAAGGGTGCCCTTTCCATGTCTAAGCATAAAACAGTTGTAAAACAGTTGAATTCTATGCAGAATTTTGGTGCTATGGACGTGCTTTGCACAGATAAGACAGGGACCCTTACAAAGGACCAGGTTATATTGGAGCTGCACCTCGATATTCACGGAAATGAAGATGACAGAGTTTTACGTCACGCCTTTCTTAACAGCTATTATCAAACCGGATTAAGAAATCTTCTTGATGTCGCAATATTGGAAAGCGCCGTAGATAAGGATTTTTATAACCTATTGGATATATATGAAAAAATTGACGAAATTCCTTTTGATTTTAATCGAAGAAGAATGAGTGTTGTCTTGAGGGATAAGGAAGGAAAAACACAGCTGATAACTAAAGGTGCAGTTGAAGAAATGCTTTCTGTATCCGGATATGTAGAATACAATGATGAGATACTTGAGCTTACAGATGAGATACGAAATGAGATATTTGCATTGGTATCAAAATATAACAGCGATGGTATGAGAGTTATTGCAGTTGCACAAAAAACAAATCCATCTGCCGAAGGAATTTTTTCTGCAAAGGATGAATCTGATATGGTTTTAATGGGATTTCTGGCATTTCTTGATCCTCCGAAGGAAACTGCCTCTTCCGCGATAAAGGCGCTGAATGAATGTGGTGTTGCAGTAAAGATTTTAACAGGAGACAATGATACTGTTACTCGTTATATATGTAAGAACGTTGGTCTGCCGATAGACAATATAGTTCTCGGCACGAATTTGGATGATATGAGCGATGAGCATTTGAAGGAAATAGCAGAAACTACAAGTGTATTTGCCAAGCTTTCACCGCAGCAAAAATTGAGAATCGTCAAGATGCTTCGCAGTAACGGTCATACTGTCGGATTTTTGGGAGACGGGATAAACGATGCTCCGGCAATGAGAGAAGCTGATGTAAGTATATCAGTTGACAATGCTGTTGATATTGCAAAGGAATCTGCAGATATTATACTTTTGGAAAAGGATCTGATGGTACTTGAAGAGGGTGTTATTGAAGGAAGAAAAACCTTTGGCAACATTATAAAATATATAAAGCTGACGGCAAGCTCTAACTTCGGCAATATCTTTTCAATTTTATCTGCAAGTATATTTTTACCGTTTCTGCCGATGCTTCCTATTCAAATACTTGCTTTAAATTTGATATATGATATTTCCTGTATATCAATGCCGTGGGATAATGTAGATAAGGATTATATTTTAAAGCCGAGGAAATGGGATGCTTTTTCAATCGGCAGGTTTATGAAATGGTTCGGACCAGCAAGCTCGGTTTTTGATATTATAATGTATTTAATTTTATTTTATATTATATGCCCTCACGTACTTGGCGGGAAATATTATACACTTTCAGCAGCACAGCAGACCGATTTTATGATACTGTTCAATGCAGGATGGTTTGTAGAAAGCTTATGGACACAAACCATCATAATCCATATGATGCGAACAGAAAGGATACCATTTATTCAAAGCCGTCCATCTGCGGCAGTTTTGCTGTTTACAGTGCTTGCAGTTATTTTAGGAACAATTTTACCATTTACTCCCATAGGAGGATATCTTGAAATGACATCGCTGCCTGTTATTTACTTTCCGTGGCTGGCAGTGATAGTTATATCATATGTATTATTGATTCAAGTAATTAAGAAAATATATATTAATAAATATGAAGAATTGTTGTAAAATATAGAGCAACGGGATTTTTTGGAGGATATTTCAAGAAAAGGCGTATAGTATGTAAGTATAATAACTACTCTTCGGACATTTTTTCCAGTTTCTTACTACGAAACGTAGTTGACATGATATGAAGTAAGTTGTACACTGTATCTGTAAAAGAAGAAACATTTGCAATTTAATTTTATTTAAAATATGGAATCAGGTGAGAATCCTGAACAATCAG
>DAIUCB010000169.1:0-6631 GCA_036846385.1 Bacillota bacterium
TTTTTTTTGTTTTTATTTGTTTTTTTATCTTGACATATTACCAGATTGCTCTTTACATTACCCTCACCGAAAGCAAGAGGACTTCCATTTAAAATACGTCTTTCGGTTGCAAGTGTCAGTAATGAATTGGCGTATGATTTTTTAATATCAACATTCATCTTTTTCAATACTCGTTCATCACAGGAAAGCTCCATGTCCATACTCATTAACATGAAAGAAACCCACACAAGAGGATTAAACCAATGTATTGTCAATATTATGAAAGCAATTATCTTTATGATGTGGTCTTTTCTGTAAATGTGTGTTTGTTCGTGCAAAAGAATGTATTGATATTCCTCCTTATCTAACCCGGCAGGTAAGTAAATTTTTGGATTTATCAAGCCAAGTACAAAGGGTGTATGTAAATTTTCAGCTTGGTAAACATTTTGTTCTATTAATTGTGCGTTTTTTAATTGCTTTTTTAATCTAAAGACAGATATAAGACTATATACAAGCAATGCAATTATACCTATCATCCAGATATATGCACCTACTTCTATATAAGTCTGCATCGGATTTACGCTATTGCCTATAGTCGGCGAAGGCAGTACTTCGTTAACTATTGAATCAACAGGTAGTATTCCGCTATTTATCTGCGGCCTTTGATGATAAATTATATCGCGAGGGATGGGAGCTGCTGTCTGCGGCAATAAACTAAATATACTCTCAAATGAAAATGGAATTACAAGACGAAAAGCTACCACTGCCCATAATACATATGAAATAACCTTGGGAGCTTTTTTTAGTAGCAGTCTGATGAGGATAACAAAAATAATTACATAGCCGGCCGTAAGGCTCATATTCAAAACATTAAGAAATAGCTCAGTCATTTCACCCCTCCTTGTGATTATCAATCAGTTTTTTCAATTCTTCAGCTTGATGATCACTTAATTTTTTACCACCGATAAAGGCTGTTAAAAATTTAGGCAACGATCCCCCAAAGGTATCTTCAACGAAACGTATACTTTGCTTTGCGTTATACTCCTTCTTTGTGATTATAGATGTAACCACAGCATTTTCATTTTGGAAAATACCCTTCTCACATAACTTTTTGAGTACTGTATATGTTGTGGATTTCTTCCAATTCATTTCTTTTTCACATAGCTTTACGAGGTCGCCGGAACCTATTGGCTCATTCCTCCAAATGATATCTGCAAATTTTTCTTCAATTTCAGTAAATTTATATTCTTTCACGCTAATAAGCCTCCTTGGTCTATACAATATCAACTTTATGCCCTTAGTCTATTACTTATAGACTTATTTGTCAATACTAAATTTAAATTTAATACTTAATTTCACAACATATCTTGTAAGTCTACTAATCCCAATTCCTGTGAAGAGCTCTTTTTCCTGCATTTCCTTGAGGGTATTAATTACATGAGTTGTGCTAATCGCAAAAAAATTTAATTCTTGAGCATGTATGTTTGGCAAAACTATTCCGGTATACCTTCTACAATGATATCAGTTCTTAGATATTTAAAAAGGCTAAGCTGTAGATTATTAACCGGCCTACCTCTTAGCCCTGATTATATTAACTTTTCTTTACAATATTATGGATAGCCCATCATATGCAAAGCTAACATTTTGATAAGCTTTTTCTATTTCCAGATAATCATCATATGATTTACCCCAATCTTCTTCAATATGTGTAACAATCAACCTCTTAGCTTTAATTCTTCTGAATATATTTTGAGCATCTTCAAAACTGTACAGTTCTTTCCTCATAGGGTGATCTTGAGTTACATTTCTCCCATCTTTGAGTTTGTTGCCTATAAAGGTATTTCCAAGTATCAACACATCAGCATCATACAAAATAGGTTCATCAGGAAACGGAACACAATCGCATGGAGCATAAATTAGTTTTTTGTGATTAGATTCTATTACAAAAACTGTAACTGCTTTTTCTTTTGGCACCTGCGCAAATGTTACTTTAATACCATCCTGTTCAAAGAAATTTTCAATTTCCTGTTCTTTAATAAGATTCATATACATGTAATAACTCATAAATGGACCATATTTGCTTTTAATTGCATTAATATCTTTCATCACTTCCGAGTGTGCAATTATTTGCAGAGGATTTTGAGGCTTGATGTTTTCATAATAATCCAGCCATTCCAGTCTCAACTGTTCAATCACTCGCATTCCAAGTGTATGGTCAGGATCACAATGGCTATAAGCAATTGTATTTACAGTTTTAATATCTGCATTGTTCAATGCAACACTGATATCTTCCGGTGTATCAATTAATAAGCCTATATCCTCCAAATATAAGCTGCATCCACATCTTGCATAAGGATAGCCTTTTTCTCTTGCTTCTTTACATACAGAACATTGGCACAACGGTTTGGGAGTACAAACACAACCGCCGGAACCGATTATTATAAATTTCATTTTCATGTCACCTCTTAATAAAAATAATTAGCGTTCAAATTCCTATTTTATTGCATAAGACATAAATTGTACATATCCAAGGTCTGTCCCTAAAGCTACCTAATTGCTATCAAGCTCCTTTATTTCACCAGGTTTAATTATAAGCGGAGCATCTTTTTCAAAATATTTATCAATTATATCATCTATATTTTCTATTTTATCGAATTCTTCCTGTTCAATTTCCAGTACTATAATATTATTAAGTGTGTCTATATAGTTGCCCATAACAGTGAAATGCTCGTTTAAAATGTTCACAGCATTATCCATCATTTCATGTAACTGATTTAATGAATATTCAGCTTTTTCGTAAACAACAACATCTGAAAGCTTATTAGCCTTGAAGGATTCATCATTATTTTTTATATTTTTTATATCAACGTAGCTCGAATATTCCTCATTAAGTAATTTTGTATCAATATCACTACTTATCTGAATGACTAATTTCCCATTATCATTTATGTAAGTTCCTGCAAAATTGTCGGGATACCTTTCCGTTTTACCATCTTTTACTCCATATTTTTTCTTAAAAGCAGTCATCAATCTGTCATTAATTATTACACCATCATATTGAGCTAAAGCCTTCCCGTACGTAGTAGATTCTTTCTCATCAATTTTTGAAGAATCATGCTTAATCACAACTCCACTTTCCTTGTCTGTACCAACAATGATATATATAATATAAATCATTAATAAGCACAAGACTATTAGCAAATAAATATACTTTTTCTCCATTATTATATCCCCCATTTCGTATTTTCCTCATTACTCTCATATTGAACAAAGTCAACATTATTTAAGTCGTACATTACTTTTGCATGGTTTGTTTTTATAAGTTCTTTTGATAATAATTTCCCTGTTTTTGTATCAATGCAATACCTATAAATCTTGCCATTTCTATATACTTGAGTATGTTCTTCAGAAAAGAATTCCTCCTCTGCTTTTATATGATATTTAAAATTAAGAGATTTATCAGCTCTTATTTCTCCACATAAATAATCTTCTTTTGTATAGGTTATCAATTGAAATGTTATATCTGTTGTATTTTTAAATCTATAGTCAAGGTAATTGAACACTATGGATGTACCGGTCCCAAAGGGAATTTGCCTTCCATAGTCAGGAAACAAATCTATGCCATCATGGTGATGATGTTCTGTAATTTGTAAAGGTGTATGCAAAACCAACCAATGTATTAAATTTGTAAACTGGCACATTCCACCTCCAATGCCCTTTAATATGCTACCGTTACTTATCATGAGCCCTTCTTTATAACCCTTTTTGATGGAACATGTGCCCACAAGTTTCCAAAAGGAAAAAAACTTGATTAGGTTTTATGATAACACCTGATATTTTAGGTGCTGCTATATTTAAATTTATAGCCTTATTGTCCTGAAGATATGGGTCAACATTGCCCAATTTTCTTCTTATAAGTGAGTTTTGTTTATATATTGTATATGGTAATAAATTATCACTTTTTTCTGTCGCTAAATTTCTGATTAACAAGTTTTTTATATGACGGATAAAACAACACTTTTTAACTGATATTTTATATGTTACCGGCGATATCTCGCAAAAAAGCATACGTCTTTTAAACATGATTCCCCCTTATATATTTGTACTTCACATAATACTGCTGATGAGATTTAGTATTCCGATTATTTAGGCATACAAATTATGTAACAACATCCATGAGAATTTGCCTAAAATTTGCCTCGAGCAAATTCATATTTACACAAATCTGTAATTAAAAAATATTCAGAATTTCGATTTACTGCATTTTTCATATATAAATTCCTTTTAATTTCATATTAATAATACAGATAATTTTACAATTGCGAAATTCATATAATCCGCATCAAGTGTATACTCTTTCACGTTTTCATGATGACCTACTCTAATTGCAACTCTCATTGCCCGTATTTAACAATATCATACAGTCTTTTGTTTTGATAAATCCGCTCCTTACCTATTTTCTCAGAAGTAAGAAAACCCTCTTTTTCAAGAGATGACAGATAATTAACCGCAGTTTTTCTTGTTACCGATAAGCCATTTTCAATATAGACGGTTTTTGTATAAAACTCATAAAACAGCAAATAAATTAGTTCCTTGGAATATATTTTAGGAAGTTTTTCTTTAATCTCAGCACTCATTGTTTCAACTTCAGCATTGATTCTTTTTACTAACCTCAATGTTTCTTCTGCGGTTTCCTCAATACCTGTAAGAATATAAACAATCCATTCCTCCCAATTCCCAAGGGTTCGGACTTCCTGAAGAAGTCTATAATATGCCGATTTATTCCTTATTATATAGCTACTCAAATAGAGGATAGGACTGTTAAGCAAATCCTTCAATACCAAGTAAAGCACGTTTATAATTCTGCCTGTCCTTCCATTACCATCATAAAAGGGATGGATACTTTCGAATTGGTAATGAATGACTGCCAGTTTTATCAATGAATCAACATCATTATAGTCTTCATTTATATATTTTTCGAGATTGCTTAATAGCTCTCTGATTTCGGCTTCCCCTGTAGGTGGTGTATAAACAGTTTCACCGGTTCTTTCATTTCGGAGTACAGTACCGGGTAACTTTCTTATTCCCGAGCGATTCTTTTCAATAATACCTTGAATTTCAACAATCATATTTGTTGTCAGCATTTCACGTTCCTTAACCAACTCATACCCTTTCCATAAAGCAGTTCTGTAGCTGACAACCTCCTTGGCGGCAGGACTTGCTCCACTTGCATTACTCATTGCTTTATATAGATCATCATGAGTTGTTATAATGTTTTCAATTGCAGAGCTATCCTTAGCTTCATTAATCATAACCGCATTTATCAAAATATGTTTATTCGGAATCGTATCTGCATAACCTTTCAGTTCAGCCAATGCACGATTGGCTCTTGCCAGCTGCTTTAACACTGCTTTTGTTTCCAGTTCAGTGTTTGGTGGCAACATAGGTAATTTTTGCACACTCATTTTATACACCTCCATAACATAGGTATTATATCGCTTATTTTTGCCCATGTCAATTATATATAGGTAAAATAATAATAATTTTACCTGCATTAGATTTATATAGGTATTTTTTGAATTTCTTCAGTTTTTCTCGCTATCCCATCAATAAGAACTTAATTTCATATCCTTCCGGCAAATAATAAGGATAATATTTCCCTTAAATCCCTGCTTTTACAGCTTTCCTTAATTGTCTAAATTTTTGCTTTCTTTTCTCCTTTTTTTTCAATTCCTGCGGATGCTATAATTCTGCTCTTTGTCATTGTTTTCATTGACATAATATGACACATTAGTTATAATTATATACAGACTATAGTCTGAAACTATAGTCTGTATATTTGTTTTGGGAGGCAGAGATGCATAAAAAAATTATTCAAGGCAATAAAACAAAGATAAAAATTATAGAATGTGCGAGAAAGCTGTTTGTTGAAAAGGGATACAACAATGTGACAGTGGATGAGATCATAATTGAAGCAAATTCATCAAAGGGTGGCTTTTATAATCATTTTAAAGCAAAGGAAGATTTGATTTACAGTATGGTTCCAATGATTGATGAAATATACATTGATTTTTTTAAGTTAAATAATAATTATCAAAACACAATGGAAAAAATTACTGCATTTATTGGTTATATTTTTTCTATTATGGAGCGTGAAGTAGGACTGGAATTTATGTCTGTAATTTACTCATCGCAGATTAAAGATTTGAATACCGTCAGATTTCTCACCTCACCCGAAAGAGAATACAATAACCGTCTCAAATCATTAATAGATGAGGCAAAGGAAAACAGAGAGATAAATAGCGATTTATCATCCGAAGAAATTGCAATGATTCTTACGACCTGCATCAGAGGCGTAATATATGATTGGTGTTTGAGAAAGGGTTCATTTCAGCTTGATGACTATGGTATGAAGCTGATATATATGATATTAAATCAAATGAAGCCACAGTTGACAAACTCTTAGTTAACCTGTACTAAAATATCAAGAAAGAGGTATAATCGATGAAATGCTATGTTAAAAAAACAAAAAAGGCTATAAGCATTATACTGTTGTTATGTATTATTTTTAGTTCATTTTCCTGCTTTGCATATACCAATATTGATTATTTAGATCCTGATTTACAATTATCAGCTCATGATACAGCACTGA
>DAIUCB010000170.1:0-6625 GCA_036846385.1 Bacillota bacterium
ATAAATCCTATGGAAATAGGTATAGGAAGCACTGTTTATGCAAACAAACCCGGTGACGGATCAGCAAGAGAACAGGCGGCTTCTTGTCAAAGAGTGTTAGGCACATGGGCTAATATTGCAAAACAATATGCTACCAAAAGATACAGGTCAAACCTGTTGAACTGGGGAATCGTGCCTTTCCTTATTGAAAACGAAAATATGATTAAAAAGGATGATTTTATATTCATTCCTAACATTAAAAAAGCAATTAAAAACAAAAATGACGTAATAAAGGCTTATGTCCTGGGTGAAACAACGAGAGAAATACGATTGTCAATCGGCTACCTGACTGATGAAGAAAGAAGTATTTTAACAAGCGGTTCACTTATTAATTACAATAAAAAAGGTCGCAGATAGCTTTACAATCTTTAATTATCTTATTTTGCGAAGGAGATAAGGATATAAATGGAACTTACTATTACCGAAAAAATTTTATCTCGGGCAATTGTCTCGGGTAATCTGATACGCGGAAGCAGAATCGGAATAAAAGCAGATCAAACACTTACTCACGACTTAAACGGTATAATGTCATACTTAGTTCTTGAAGCAATAGGATTAAAGCAGAAAAAAACAGGCTTAGCGGTTCAATATATTGACCATAATATGATTCAGGCTGATTTTAAGAACGCTGATGACCACAATTTCATTATGGATATGACATCAAGATTGGGTATCATAACTGCAAGAAGCGGAAGCGGTATCTGTCATCAGCTGCATCTTGAGCATTTTGCAGCTCCCGGCAAGGTACTTATCGGAGGAGACTCCCACACTGTTGCAGCAGGCGGCGTTGCCTCATTTGCTGTTGGCGTTGGCGGATTTGATAATGCAATTGCCATAGCCGGAGAACCATTTTTCATGACAATGCCTCATATTGTAAGGGTTAATTTAACAGGCAGGCTTCAGCCCTTTGTTTCTGCAAAAAACATTATTCTGGAGCTTTTGAGAATAGTCTCAATTAAAGGAGGCGTCGGTAAGGTTTTCGAATATGGCGGTGAAGGAGTAAAAAGCTTAAATGTTACAGAACGTTCTACTATAACCAATATGGGTGCTGAAACAGGTGCAACTTCTTCATTGTTTCCAAGTGATGAAAACACACGCTTATGGCTTAAATCATTCAACAGAGAAAAGGATTATATGCCTTTATATGCTGATGAGAACGCAGTTTATGATGATGTAATTGAAATTAATTTGAGCGAGTTGGAGCCTCTGATAGCTCTTCCCTCTCAGCCTGATAAGGTAATAAAGGTCAAAGATGCATCAGGAATAAAAATTGACCAGATTATGATAGGAAGCTGTACAAATTCTTCCGTTCAGGACTTAATGAGCGTGGCTAATATTTTAGACGGCGAAACAATAAATAAGAATGTGCAATTGGGAGTCTATCCATCCACCAGAACTGTATTAAGAGAAAGTATATCTAACGGCTCCTATGATAAAATAATTTCTGCCGGAGCAAGGATGTTTGAGCCTATATGCGGCGGCTGCAACGGCTGCGGCTTCGCTCCTCCATCTAACGGATTATCTCTCCGAACAACACCGAGAAATTTCAAGGGCAGAACAGGTACAAAATCCGATTCGGTCTATTTAGCTGCTCCTGAGACAGCAGCCGCTTCAGCAATCAACGGTTTTATTACTGATCCCAGAAATTTAAAAAAGAAACCTATTCATTTTATTATGCCTGAAAAATTTATTGAAGACAAAAATATATTTATATTTCCGGAAAATAACGACCGACAGCAAATCAGAAAGGGAGAAAATATTAAACCTATACCTGAATTCTCCGAAATGAAGGATAAAACAATCGGAGAGGTACTGCTTAAACTGGAGGATAACATAACAACAGATCAAATATGCCCTGCAGGTGCTTTATACCTGCCAATCAGATCTAATATACCCGAAATTTCAAAGCATTCCTTTGAACTGACAGATGATACATTTTATGACAGAGCCATGAAAGCCAAAGGTGCTGTTCTTGTGGCAGGGCACAATTACGGTCAGGGCTCAAGCAGAGAGCAGGCTGCCATAATTCCAAGATATCTGGGAATCAGTGTTATATTGGCTAAGAGCTTTGCAAGGCTTCATCTTGCAAATATGGTGAATTGGGGAATATTACCCTTAATATTTATTGATTATGAGGATTATGATTTCATCGAAAAGGGCGACATATTAGAAATTAATACAGCTTCATTAAAATCCGGCGAAAAAGTAAGGGTTATCAATAAATCAAAAAATTCAGTGATTTATCTGAATACTCCGCTATTCCAAGAGGACCTGGATGCTATTAAATCAGGTGGATACGTTAATGTTTTAAAGAACAGGAATAAAAATCAGGAGGCTTAAATGACTAAAATCAAAATGAATACTCCTCTGGTAGAGCTGGACGGAGATGAAATGGCAAGAATAATATGGAAGTGGGTAAAGCAGAAATTATTGGAGCCATATATTGAATTAAAAACCGAATATTATGATTTGCATTTAAAAAACAGAGATATTACAAATGACCAAATTACAATAAATGCAGCAAATGCGATAAAAAAATATGGTGTAGGAGTTAAATGTGCTACCATAACAGCAAATAATGACAGAAAAGCAGAATATAATTTGAACAATATGCTTAAGAGCCCCAATGCAACTATCAGAAAAATTTTGGACGGTACTGTTTTTAGGAAGCCTATTATTTTAGAAACAATAACTCCTCTGATACCCGGATGGAAAAAACCAATCACTATTGCAAGACATTCCTATGGAGATATATATACATCTGTAAGTCTTGAGGTTGGTGAGGATATTAAGGCTGAAATTGTATTGACGGATAAAAGCAACAAAGAAACAAGAACAACTATTTATAATTTCAAGGAAAAAGGTATTATTATGGGCGAATATAATTTGGATTCATCAATAATGAACTTTGCCTGCACATGCTTTGAGCATGCACTTGAAGAAAAGGCCGATTTGATATTTTCAACAAAGGATACTGTGGTTAAGACCTACGATTATAAATTTAAAGATATATTTAATGATTTATATAATGAAAAATACAAGGAAGCTTTTCAAAAAACAGGTATTAATTTCACATATACATTGATAGATGATGCTGTGTCAAGAGTTATAAAATCAGGAGGCGGTATGATCTGGGCATGTAAAAATTATGACGGTGATGTAATGAGCGATATGGTTGCAACCGGCTTCGGAAGCTTGGCACTTATGACCTCGGTTTTAATGTCTCCTGACGGTACATATGAATATGAAGCAGCACATGGAACTGTTACAAAACACTATTACAGACATTTAAAGGGAGAAAAAACATCAACTAATCCAATGGCAATTATTTTTGCCTGGACAGGAGCTCTTAAAAAACGGGGAGAATTAGATTCAATAACGGAGCTTATTCAATTTTGCGACAATCTGGAAGAAGCATGTATAGCTACTATTAACAGCGGAATTATAACAAAGGATTTATATGAAATGTCCACAGCCGAAAACAAAAAGCTGTCAAGCACAGAATATTTGCTGGATGCTATTGCAAGAAATCTAAGTAATAAAATCTCTTGATTAATCATACTTCCTCCAATTAATAAATAAGAAGGGGTGAATTTCATTCCCCTTCTAATTTATTATTTTAATAAAGCCACATTCAATGCAGTAATATTTTTAATGGTTATCGCATTCGTCATGGTGCTGATGCTCATGGCAAACAGAGCCTGTTGATTTTAAATTACCCTGCAAATATTGCTCTGCAGCAGTTTTTGCATACCCTTTTGCTCCGGTAATAACCTCTATACCCTTCTCGTTGAAAATCTCAACGGCACCGCCGCCCATTCCCCCGGAAATAATTACATTAACTCCCATATCATTTAGAAAGTTTGGCAAAAATCCCGGTTTATGACCCGGATTAGCTATTGATTTTGAACTTATTATCTTATTTCCTTCAGCTTCAAAAATATTAAAATTCACACAATGTCCGAAATGCTCAGTCACCATTTCATTTTCACTTGCCACTGCAATTTTAATCATTTTATTATCCATTTTATTTCCTCCTATACCTTCTATCACTTCGGCTGTACCATCAAGCCAGTCTCCGACGAAAAGTTCAATCAAACCTTTGTCGCAGGACAGTGCAATATCGGGATTAATCGGCAATCTTGCAAGGACCTTTAAATTATGCTTTTGTGCAATATCCTCAATATGACTGTCTCCGAATACCTTATGCTCCGTATTACAATTCGGACATTTAAAGTAAGACATGTTTTCTACGAGTCCGATAATCGGTATATTCATCATTTCTGCCATTTTAACCGCCTTGGAAACTATCATGGAAACAAGCTCCTGAGGAGATGTCACAATGATGATACCATCAACAGGTATAGATTGAAATACGGTAAGGGGAACATCACCGGTACCCGGCGGCATATCAATAAACATATAATCAACATCATTCCATATTACATCTGTCCAGAATTGCTTAACTGTATTGGCAATAATAGGACCTCTCCATACTACCGGATCTGTATCATTTTCCAAAAGCAAATTGATAGACATTATATCAATTCCTGTTTTGCTTTTTATAGGAAGCATCCCTCTTTCACTGCCTGTAGCCTTTTTATTAATTCCAAAGGCTTTAGGTATAGAGGGTCCCGTTATATCCGCATCCAATATAGCAACATTATGCTCTCTTCTGTTCATAGCTACTGCAAGCATAGAGGTTACCAGAGATTTGCCTACTCCGCCTTTACCACTTACTATAGCAATAACCTTTTTGATATGGCTAAGCTCATTTGGTTTTTCGCTAAAATCAAATTCCTCTTTTCTTTCATCACAGCTTTCGCTGCATGAATTACAATTCTGATTACAATTTTCGCTCATTTTTTGTCTCCTTATTCGTTTAAAATTTCTATAGTTTTATTGTAAACATCCTTTACCGCATTACCTGATGCACATTCAATGTCAATAATACTTTGACCATTATTTATTGCTTTGACCGCATCAGAATCAAACGGTATTCTTCCTGCAAAGGGTATATCAAGCTTTTTGCAATAAGATTCAATTTCCTCTGTATTTGCAATATTAGTATCATATTTATTAATACAAACAGCAACTCTTGTATGAAATTTTTTCGCAGTATTTATTATTCGTTCCATATCGCTTATACCCGATAAGGATGGTTCTGCAACAATCAAAACCAAATCAACACCACTGATGGATGCTATAACAGGACAGCCTATACCCGGCGATCCGTCAATAATAGCAAGCTGAATGTTTTCAGCTTCAGCCTTCATCTGCTTTTTAACCTCCGTTACAAGCTTTCCTGAGGTACCGCTTCCCATTTTAAGCTCTGCGGCAGAAAATATCCTGTCATTGACATATAGCATAAGCTTTCCGGCTATGTCAGACTTTAGTGATATAGCATTTACAGGGCATACTGCCTCGCATACACCGCAACCTTCACAACTGTAATAATCTGCCTTATATCCATTATCAGCACTGATTGCATCAAATCGGCAGCTTTGTCTGCATATATCACATTTAATACATAAATCCTGATTAATATAAGCTTTAGGCAAGCCATAATAATCAGAAAGCTTAGGTACTGATAATTGATTTGTAATAAGATGTAAATTAGGAGCATCTACATCACAATCTGCAAAAGCCTTTGCATTTGACAGCTTAATAAATGCACCTGCAACAGTAGTTTTCCCTGTTCCGCCCTTGCCGCTAAGAATTAACAGCTGTTTCATTTTGTACCTCCTCAGTAACAATTTTGAGCAAGGAAGAAAACATATCTCTGTATTTATCATTTTCTCTTGTCGCAATCAAAGCATTTGAATTAATAGTTCCCATCTCATTGTCGAAGGGAATCTTACCTAAAATTTTTATATTTCTTTCCCTGCAAAATTCTTCGGCAGGATTCTCTCCGTCTAAACACTTGTTTAAAACTACACCAAATGGTTTATCGAACAGTTTTATAAGATTATATACCATGTTAAGATTGTGTACACCAAACAAGGTCGGCTCTGCCACCAGAATACAATAATCTGCATCCTTTATGCTTTCCATGACTATACAAGCACTTCCCGGAGGGCAGTCTATAAAGGTAAGCTTTTTTTCTTCCCTAGTATAATTTAAAAGCTTTTTAATAATGGGAATGCCTGAAGCTTCACCGGTATTTAAAACACCCGTAATTGCATTAACCTTTTCGGAAATACCTCTTTGAACTACTCCTATAGCTTTTTCCTTTTTTGTTAATGATTTTTCAGGACATAACATTATGCATCCTTCACAGGAATGACAAATTTCCTCAAAAATCATAAGTTTTTTATTTGCATAAGCCAGTGCATTGAATTTGCAAAATTCGACACATTTACGGCAGCCGTTGCAAATACTATTATCAACAACAGGAATTTGGACATAAATATTTTCTGTTTCAATACTTTGAGGCTTAAAAAACAAATGTCCGTTAGGCTCCTCTACATCGCAATCTATATAAACCGAGTTCTCCGCAGTTGCTGCCAAATTCACTGACACAAGTGTTTTACCTGTGCCGCCCTTGCCGCTTAGCACAGCTATTCTCATATTAATTGCCTCCATG
>DAIUCB010000171.1:0-6615 GCA_036846385.1 Bacillota bacterium
GAGCAATTCAGTCTAAATTTTTGCAGGAATATGTATCAATGATGGAAAAAGCTGAAGTTGTTGACGACAGCACAGTAAGATTAACAACTAAATATGCATACGGTCCTATTGAGTACTGTGTTGCAAAGGTTGATATAGTTAATAAGGCTGCAGTTGAAGCTGATCCTGAAGGCTTCGGAAGAAAGCCAATCGGAACAGGTGCTTATAAATTTGTTGAATTAAAAAGCGGAGATAAAATTGTTGCTGAAAGATTTGACAATCACTACAGAGGAAAAGCTCCTATAAAAAATCTTGTATTTAAAATAATAACAGATTCAAGCACTGCAACAGTTGCTCTTGAAAAGGGTGAAGTTGATTTATTATCTCAGCCTGCATTGTCAGACAGACAAAATCTGTTAAATAACGATAATATATTATATTATGAAACAGAATTAAACGGAAACACTTATATTGCGTTTAACAATACTGACGGATTATTTAAAAATAAAAAGCTGAGAGAAGCTGTAAGCTATGCAATTGATAAAGAATCAATGCTGATAGGAGCAATAGAGGGTGCGGGAGCCGCAGTTGATAATGCAATACCTAGAGTAAGCTTCGGATATTCTGAAAATGTAAAAGGAAATGCGTTAAATATCGAGAAGGCTAAACAGCTTTTAGCTGAAGCAGGTTATCCTAACGGACTTACATTGAAGTTAAAAACAATGGATTCAGCAACTTATTTCAAACCGACAGAAGTTCTTCAGGACCAGTTGGCACAAATCGGCATTACAGCAGAAATAGAAAAAATGGAAAGAGGAGCATATTTGTCTGATGTTTATTCAAATGCTATGTATGATATGACAGTTATGTCAATGGTATATGAAATAACAGATGCAGATGCAATATATGCATTTTTCCACAGTGATATGATTAAAAACGGACAGAACTTCTTCCGTGTAAACAATCCTGAGCTTGATAAGCTTCTCGATCAGGGCAGAAGCTCAACAGATTCAAATTTAAGAAAGCAAACCTACGAAAAGGTTGCTAAGCTATTAAATGATGAGGTAGTTCTTATTCCGTTATATTCATATATGATGGGAGTAGCAGTTAACAAGAACTTGAAGGGCGTTCAAGCAAGCTCAATTCAATACTATGATGTATATAGTTTTTCATGGTAGGATAAGGTAAATATAAAGCAACATTTGGTACTTGATAATTCAAGTACCAAATGTTTTAAAAAAGAATTCATTTTCTATCAGTGAATGAGGAGGAAAAATGTTAAAGTATATTGTAAGAAGAATATTTATGATGATACCTGTAATTATAGGAATATCATTTTTAATATTTGCAATTATGAATTTAACTCCCGGCGATCCTGCAAGGCTTATGTTGGGAGAAAGTGCTTCAAATGAAGATGTAGAAGCCCTGAGAGAAGAAATGGGCTTAAATGATAATTTTTTTGTAAGATATTTTAATTATTTAAAGGATGCGTTGCAGGGAGATTTCGGAGTTTCTTACAGAAGCAGAGTTCCTGTATTTAATGAATTGTTCGGCAGATTTCCAAGTACCTTAAAGCTTGCCTTAGGATCAACAATTATTATGATTTTGGTAGGGATACCAATAGGTGTAATATCGGCAGTAAAGCAATACTCAATAATTGATAATATAAGTTTATTCAGTGCATTTTTATTAACCTCAATGCCGGCTTTCTGGTTAGGACTAATGTTGATTTTGGTATTTTCCTTGGGACTGGGCTGGTTTCCGGCAACAGGAGTTGATACATGGAGAAACTATGTGTTGCCTTGTATAACCTTGGCGGCGGCAATGCTGGCATCCTTGATAAGAATGACACGTTCAAGCATGCTTGAGGTTATCAGACAGGATTATATAAGAACAGCGAAGGCCAAGGGAGCAGGAGAAAACAGAATTATTACCAAGCATTCACTCAGAAATGCTCTTCTGCCTGTAATAACAATAATAGGTATGAATTTTGCCTCTATGCTCGGAGGAACAATGATTATTGAAAGTGTATTTGCGATGCCGGGATTAGGTACAATGACTATTACTGCAATCAGAATGAAGGATACACCCCTTGTAATAGCTTCGGTAGGATTCGTGGCAATAGCAATAAGCTTAATGAATCTGGTAGTTGATATTTTATACACATATATTGATCCAAGATTAAGGACTCAATATTCAAAACGATAGAAGGTGGTAACAATGACAGATAAAAAAGTAGTAAGCAAATCAAAGGTAAAGAAAAGAAGCCAACTAAAATCAATATGGTTCAGATATAAAAAGAATAAATTAGCAATGCTGGGCTTGATATTACTTCTGATTATGGTAGTTATCGCAATAGCTGCTCCTTTAATCGCGGATTATCAACAGGATGCAATAACTCAAAATATGAAGGGAAGACTTCAGTTTCCAAGCAAGGATCATTTATTCGGCACAGATCAATATGGCAGAGATTTATTTGCAAGAGTAATATTCGGAGCCAGAGTATCCCTTTCAGTAAGTATAATAACAATAGCAATTTCATTAACTATTGGAATTATAATAGGCGCGGTGTCAGGCTATTACGGCGGCAGAATAGATGATATTTTAATGAGAATAATGGATATATTTTTAGCAATTCCCCAGATGCTGATGGCAATTTCTATCGTTGCTGCATTAGGACCGGGAACAGGTAACCTGATAGCGGCGATGACTATATCATCAGTTCCGAGATTTGCGAGAATAGTTCGTTCATCTATATTGACTATAAAGGATCAAGAATTCATTGAAGCAGCAAAGGCATGCGGAACAAGAGACAGCAGAATAATTTTCAAGCATATAGTACCGAATGCGGTAGGACCGATAATAGTACAGGCAACATTAAATATAGCAGAAACAATAATAACTATATCAGGCTTAAGCTTCCTCGGCTTAGGAATAAAGGCTCCGACACCTGAATGGGGCTCAATGCTTTCAGAGGGAAAAGAAAAAATGAGATATTACCCATATTTAGTAATAATACCGGGTATGGCAATAGTATTTGCCGTTATGGCTTTAAACCTGATGGGTGACGGACTTAGAGACGCCCTTGACCCAAGGTTGAAAAACTAAAGTTAACTAAAGTTAAAAGAAATTGGAGTTGAAAATTATGGCGGATAAGCTACTTGAAATAAAGGATTTAAATGTTATATATGAAACAGATGATTCAACTGTATATGCTGTAAATGGTCTTAACTTTACTTTAAATGAAGGCGAAACATTAGGCTTGGTTGGTGAGACAGGGGCAGGAAAAACTACTACGGCCCTCAGTATTATGAAGCTGCTTCCGGAAAAAATCGGAATAATTAAAAAGGGTGAAATAATATTAGACGGTGTAAATGTAATTAAAGCAACCGAGCATGATATGAGATTGATTAGGGGAGAAACTGTCTCCATGATATTTCAGGATCCTATGACAAGCTTGAATCCGACATTGACTATCGGAGATCAAATATCAGAGGTTCTTGAGCTTCATAAAAAGGAAATGAGCAAGGAACAAATATCAAAAAGAGTAGAAGAAATATTGGAATTGGTTGGATTACCGGCAGCAAGAAAAAATGATTACCCACATCAGTTTTCAGGAGGCATGAAGCAAAGAGTTGTTATAGCAATAGCGCTGGCATGTGAGCCAAAGCTGCTTCTGGCCGATGAACCTACAACGGCCCTTGATGTAACGATACAGGCTCAAGTTCTGGATATGATGAAGGAATTGAAGGATAAATTAAATACGGCAATGCTTTTAATAACCCATGATCTTGGAGTAGTTGCTGAAACATGCGACAGAGTGGCAATAATGTATGCCGGAGAAATAATCGAAATAGGAACCGTGGAAGATATATTCGAGGGACAAAATCACCATCCTTACACAGAGGGATTATTTGGCTCTCTTCCGGATTTGACAAAGATTACAAGAAGACTTAATCCGATAGAAGGATTGATGCCGGATCCCACCGATTTACCCTCCGGATGTCCATTCCACACAAGATGCAATAAATGTATGGATATATGTAAAACAGAAAAGCCGAGTGCAAGAGTTGAGAATAGTCATATGATTAAATGTCATTTGTTTAAATAAATGCTAGTTGTATTATAGAATTAATGAAAGGAAAAAATATATGAGCGTAAATTTGATTCAAACAAAGGATTTGAAGAAATATTTTAAAACGCCAAAGGGAGACCTGCATGCAGTAGATAATGTCAATTTTACTATTAAAAAGGGTCAGACTCTGGGAGTTGTAGGTGAATCAGGCTGCGGTAAATCAACGCTGGGCAGAACAATTTTAAGATTATTGGAGCCAACCGGCGGTGAGGTATTGTATAATGGTAAAAATATTTTAAATTATAATTTCAAAGAGATGCAGGAAATGAGAAAGAAAATGCAAATAATATTTCAAGACCCATATGCATCCTTGAATCCGAGAATGACAATCAGTCAAATTATAGCAGAGCCCATAAAGGTATGTAAAACAATAACCAATAAGGTTGAAATAGATAATAAAGTATTTGATTTGATGGAAACAGTCGGTCTTGCCGAAAGGCTTGTAAACACATATCCTCATGAGCTGGACGGAGGAAGAAGACAAAGAATAGGTATTGCAAGAGCTTTGGCATTGGACCCTGAATTCATAGTATGCGATGAGCCGGTATCTGCTCTTGATGTGTCAATACAAGCACAAATCTTAAATCTGATGATGGATTTACAGGAGGAAAGAGGCTTAACCTATATGTTCATTACTCACGATTTAAGTGTAGTAAAGCACATCAGCGATGAAATAGCAGTTATGTATTTAGGTCAATGTGTAGAAAAAGCTTCATCCGAGGAATTGTTTAACAATCCTCTCCACCCTTACACACAAGCACTTTTACACGCAATACCTCTTCCGAATCTAAGCAACAGAAATAAACAAAAATCAATAATCAAGGGAGAAGTAACAAGCCCGATAAATCCTAAGCCGGGCTGCAGATTTGCTGCAAGATGCCCTCATGTTAAGCCTGAGTGTACTGCTCAAAGCTTAGAATTAAAAGAAGTAAAGCCCGGTCATTTTGTGGCCTGCACACTTCACCAATAAAGATTTCAGTGATACCTTAATTATACCTTAAGCTTATTATAAGCTTAAGATGTAATTAAGGTATTGTATTATAAAAGGCATTGTAATATAATTATAAATATAAGCCGAATACATTTTGTATTTCGGAATTATGCCAATTAAAGGCAGCTGTTTTCATTTAAAGCTATATTATAAATATGGGAGGTTGCAAATGATATGAAAAATTATAATCAGAATATTTGTACGGCAAAGGAAATTTTAAAAACTCTAAAATACTATGACAGTATCGGTGGATTAATGAGCTGGGACCTATGGCAGGGGCTTCCTGCAGACGGCAGAAGCTACAGACAGGAGGTCAACGGCTATTTCGTAAAGCAAGCTTTAGGCTTGATAAATAACAATGATACTAAAAAGCTGGCGGAATATTTCAGGGAACTGGATTTGGAAAAATATGAAAACGTATATGACAGAGCAGCTGCGAGAATTCTCGTAAAGGAATATGACAGAGCAGTTAAAATACCGGTAGACCTTCAAATAGAAATGAACAATTTCACTGCAGAGGCACAAATGGTTTGGAGAGAAGCCTTGAATAAATCAGATTTCAATATGTACAAACCGTATTTAAAAAGAATGTTCGAGTTAAAAGCACAAATAGCACAAGCAATAGACAAATCAAGAGATCCATTTGAAGTTTTGGTAGGCGATGTTGATGAAGGATTAACAGTAGGAAAGGTTGATCAATTATTCGGCGAGCTTAAAACATCAATAATTGAAATTTTGGGAAGAATAAAAAATAAGCATGCAAGCATCGATAACAGCATATTAAATGTAAATATAGATAAGGAAACAATTAAAAAAATAGGTACAGGCATTGTAGAGGAAATGTTTTTTGATAAAAACAAGGGTACATATTCAGAGGTAGTACATCCGGTATGCGTAGTAGTCGGACCTACCGATATAAGAATCACAACATATTTTAAAGAATTATTTCCCAGTATATTCAGTACATTGCATGAATGCGGTCATGGTGTTTACAGCTACAGCTCAAATGAAAAATCAGTAGAATACGGTGTTTGGGGCGGATTATCAGGAGCAATGCATGAGTCTCAATCCCGCTTTTATGAAAACTTAATCGGTAAAAGCAAGGAGTTCTGGCAGTACTTTTATCCAAGACTTCAAAAAGAAGTTAAGGAATTTGAAAATATCGGATTAGATACATTATATGAAGCAATAAATAAGGCAGAACCTACATTTAAGAGACTCGATGCAGATGAGCTTACATACAGCCTTCATCCGATTATCAGATTTGAAATGGAAAAGGAATGCTTTGAAGGAAAATTGAAAACCGATGATTTTTATGATGCATGGAATGCAAAATATAAGGATTATTTAGGAATAGAGCCCGAAAATGCAAAGGAAGGAGTCCTTCAGGATGTTCATTGGGCATCAGGACATGTAGGATATTTTCAAAGCTATACATTGCGTAACATATACGGCGGACAATGCAGAAATAAAATGCTGCAGGATATACCTGATTTAGATAAGCAAATAA